>CAJXJI010000006.1 GCA_913054235.1 uncultured bacterium | reverse complement strand
GTAGGACATGGGCCTTTGAAGCCCAGTATCTAGGTTCGATTCCTAGTCCCGCAGCAACTATTGACAATACCATTTTTATGTGGTATGGTCTATTTAGACGAATTTAAGGAGTCCCGACTAATATGGTCGAAAAAATACGGATAGAAGTAAGCATGGAAGATCTGCAGGACGCGGACAATCGAACAGCGTTAGGCAGAGTACTCACAGACGAGTGGGACAAGTATCATGGCATGCTAGAACTAAGTGGTACATCCTGCATTGTGAGCCTCCCAAATGGTACAGCTGTTATAACAAAGGAAGTCGAAGAGTAAAATCTCTTCCTACGTTCTCAGTTTCCATTATGGTAACTAAGGTGGCGAGACTCAATTGAGTAAATAGTTAACACGCTATTACCTCTCGCTAAATCCCTAAGCAAGTGTCAAATAGAGATTTACTTAGGACAAAAAATCAACTCAAATGAGTTGGTTTTTTGTTCTCAGAGACTTGGAATACAAATATACTCCTCATTTAGCTCAATCCTAGTTCTAATATCATCCGCGATACGGAGGGGATTATAGTACAAAACTATATGCAAAAGTGGAATTGCCACCCAATAAAAGGGTTCTAACTTCGTCCAGTACCCCCAGCTATTGACAAAAATAGTAAAATATGGTAATCTACTTTTAGACTTTCTGAGTTGCTAGGACCGAATTGTTCTCCTCATAGAAGAATAATTCGGTCCTAGGAAACCAAAATTTGTGGGCCAAAAGGAATTCACCCTCTATGAGCATGAAAATGCAACCTCTGCCAGACATACACCTTCCAACATATAACACCAATCAGGGTGCAGCTCGGTTTACGGGTACGTCAGGAACATTCGAAAAACCATCCGGAAAAGTGGTCTATGACGAAGGAGACTTCATGGACCCCTGCCCGATCGAAGGCTTTTCTTCTTTCTGGAGATGGGGGTTACCTAGAGCATTCTTTGTTCTTCTAGGGTTACCTGGGAGAAAGAAAACCTAGATCCTCGCAGAATCAAAGTCCCGCACGAATGGTTCTCAATCCATTTTAAAGACCTCGGTTAGCAAACAGCTATGTCCGAGGTCTTAATATATAATCAAGAACAGGGCAAAGAATTATGCAAAGAATTAACACAACAAAAATATATAGATGAATGCAAGCAAGGCATAGAGGAAGCCATACTAGATGAAAGACCCTCAAACATAGATTTTGAAAAGTTTTTTGAGAGCCGAGACTTTGAATAGTGAGTTATAAAGCATAGATTATCCTGTTTCCACTAAACAGGTTCTAACGTCGTCCACGACACGCAGCATTAACCAAAAAATCGACATATAGACTATTCTTTGATAAAATTAAGAAAGAATAAGTCGACTGTTATAAAATAATAATAAGAGAAAAAATATGGACACTAGTATTTTTTTAGCACAGTTCTTTGGATGGTACATGATAATTATGGGGGTAATTATTCTTGTGAGAGGAGAAGCATTCTTAGAAGAACTCCTTAAAGAAATTGAAGATAAAGGTTTTCTCCTACTTGGTGGATATCTCACACTATTCTTAGGATTGGGTATGGTAATTTTACATAATATTTGGACTGAAGATTGGAGAGTGATTATTACTATCTTAGGATGGCTTACATTACTTAAGGGAATCCTTCTCATTGCATTTTCAAAAGAATACCTAAAATTTGTGTTGCCATTCACAAAAAATCCTAGGTTAACTCGAATATTGACCCTTATTATAATCCCTCTTGGTGCTGGATTAATCTGGTTAAGCTCATAGGAAAATCTCTTTCATGTATTTTGTGTACCTCCTTCAATGCAAAGACCATACTATCTACACGGGAATCACCACAAATGTGACGCGTAGATTCAAAGAGCATAGTCAGGAAAAAGGAGGAGCATATACCAGGGCAAAGAAAGTAATAAAGATACTCTATAGCGAAGAGCAAGAAAATAGGAGTAGTGCACTAAAACGTGAGAATGCGATAAAGAAATTAACTCACGCGCAAAAATTAGCATTAGTTTCAAAAGCCACCACATAGATGGTTTTCGATTGCTCAAAGCACCATGAAGATGTAAGGTGTGCTTATGGCATTCATTGATGAAACAAAAATCAAGGTAAAAGCAGGGGACGGCGGAGACGGTGTTGTGCGTTGGCTTCATACTAAAGAGACAGAGCTTGGAGGCCCTTCTGGCGGAGACGGTGGACGAGGTGGAGATGTATATGCAAAGGCTTTGCGTGATGTTCACTTACTTTCTCGCTATCGGGCAAAAAAGGAAGCTGCAGCTGAAAACGGGAAAGACGGACAAGCAAAAAACCTCTTTGGAGCCAATGGAAAAGATCTTGAGCTCTTGCTTCCCGTAGGCTCTGTTATTACTAATATAGAGAGTGGCGTGAAGTTTAGTTTAAATAAAGAAGGAGAGCGAATACTTTTGCTTTCTGGAGGATTTGGCGGTAGAGGAAACAGATCGTTTAAGAGTTCAAGGAACCAATCACCAGACACCGCCACACCTGGAAAACCAGGACAAGAAGCTACCTTTTTTATTGAAGTAGAGCTCATAGCTCATATTGGCTTAATAGGTCTACCTAATGCAGGCAAAACAAGCCTTTTAAATGAACTTACCTCAGCTCACGGGAAGATTGGAGATTATCCCTTTACTACGCTTGAGCCAAGCCTAGGAGAAATGTATGGGTATATCATTGCTGATATTCCTGGCCTTGTGGAGGGTGCTGCAGCAGGAAAAGGATTGGGACATAAATTCCTGCGCCATATTAAAAGGACAAAAATGCTTGTGCATGTAATTTCTTTGGAGAACAATGATGTACTTGAAGCATACCAAACAATAAGAAAAGAAATTGAACAATACGATCCTGAACTTCTCAAAAAAAAAGAACTTGTTTTGCTTACCAAAACAGATTTAAAAAACGATACTGAAGTTAAAGAAGCCAAGAAAAAACTTAAGAAGATTACTTCAACTATATATGCTGTATCTTTATTAAAAGATGAGGATATAAAATTCCTTGAAAAACTACTTTTAAAAGAACTTTCCGCGTAATCAATTTATATGTACGACCCTATAGTTCCTCCAAGACACAAACCAAAGACCGATGATGGGCATTTTGAGATTCTATGCCAATCAGTATTTCAAGCTGGCTTTTCCTGGAAAGTAGTAAGAAACAAATGGCCTAACTTTCAAAAGGCATTTTTACACTTCAACATTAAAAAGGTAGCTGCATTTAAAACGCAAGATGTAACAAGACTCACAAAAGATGCAGGGATAATAAGGAACACGCAAAAAATAATGGCAGTGATAGAGAATGCTCATATTGCGCTTAAAATACAAAAAGAATATGGTTCTTTTAAAAAATTCATCCTCTCATTAAGAAAACTACCATACGAGGAGCGAAGAAAGATTCTTAGCGATACTTTTCCTTGGGTTGGTCCTACCGGTGCCTTTCACTTCTTTTGGTCTATAGGAGAAGAGGTACCAAAATGGGAAGACCGTAATCGTTAAAAAGCGCTTAAACAAAGTTTGACAAAAACATAGTTCCCTTTATACTAGCGATAGTAATCGATGAAAATTTAATATAGAGAGGTCATACATGTGGTACTTACTTGGAGCAAGAATCGCTTGGCTTCTCCTTTGGAGAATAAAAGTCATTGGAAAAGAGAACATCCCTTCCCACGGACCACTCATCATAGTAGTAAACCATCAATCGTTTGCAGATGGAATACTACTTGGAGTGATATTTCTCTCTATTTCACGTCTCCACTTCTTTGCCAAAAAACAACTCTTTAAGTATCGTCCTATCAGATGGATACTAAAAAAATGGAATTTACATCCCATAAAGAGAGAGGGCAGAGACATCGATGCAGTACGCTTGGCGCTGCAACTTCTTGAGCAAAAACATATGATTGTTGTGATCCCCGAAGGACACCGAAGCAAAGATGGGGTTCTCCAAAAAGGCAAAGAAGGAGCAGCCTATCTTGCCACAAAGACAGGGGTTCCTGTGCTTCCCATAGGAGTTGAGCGAACAGGAGGCAATCTACTTAAGATTCTTTGTACGTTCCCAAGAATTACCATAAGAATCGGGATGCCTATTACCGTGCAAAACATACAAGGCGATCCTTCAAACATAATACAAGAGAACATACATAAGAGAATAATGTATGCTATTGCAGTTCTGCTTCCATATGATCAGCGCGGAGTATACAGCATACCTATCGCATAAATCCAACGGCACCTTTCGCAAAGAAAGGTGCCGTTTTTTATACTACATACTCATTCAATCCATTTTATGCTACACTGTAAAAGTAATAATTTATTAGCAAAAATTCACATGGATGAAATGCACACAAGAGTAGGAGAAATTCGTAATATAGGGAAGCTTATCTCAAGAGTAGCAATCGTATTCGTTGCCCTCATCATTATCTTCAGTGTCTTTGGAACAATAGGAGCAGGAGAGAGGGGAATACTACTTCAATTCGGTGCGGTTCAAGATAGGGTTTTAGGAGAAGGACTCTACTTTAAGATACCTTTTGTGCACAGCGTAGTAAAAATAGATGTGAAAATTCAAAAAGATGAGGTTGTAGCAAGCGCTGCTTCCAAGGATTTACAAATAGTAACTTCCAAAATTGCTCTAAACTATCACCTTGATCCGGATGCTGTAAATAAGATTTGGCAGGAAGTAGGAAAAACATACAATACCAGAATTATTGCGCCTTCCATTCAAGAAGCAGTCAAAGCAGAATCTGCAAAGTTCACAGCAGAGGAATTGATTATAAGAAGAGAAGAAGTAAAGGAACAGATTAAAGCAAACCTCACTATAAGATTACTAGAACGCTCCATTATAGTAGACGAATTCAATATTATTGAGTTTGAGTTTTCAAGGGCCTTTAACGAGGCAATTGAAGCTAAAGTTACCGCAGAACAACTAAAGCTCAAAGCAGACAGAGATTTGGAGAGAATAGTAATTGAAGCTGAGCAAAAGGTAGCTGATGCTAGGGGAAAAGCAGAAGCCATTAGAATTGAAGCTGTGGCCTTAAGGCAAAATCCTCAGGTAGTGGAACTTCGTTGGATAGAAAAGTGGGATGGAAAAGTCCCATTGTACTGGGGAGAGGCAAGTCCGTTTATTGGAATAAATAGATAGAACAGAGAGATGAAGCTTCTTTGCGTATCAAAGCTCCCAAAAGAAATAATAGATGCTCCTCTATTTACGGGAGGAAAGATAGAAAGACAAACAATAGTTTCGGAGCAAGAGAGCAAAAACTTTAATGCTTCCATAATCCATTTTGCTCCTGGGGCAAGGAATAAATGGCACATTCATGATTGTGATCAACTCCTTATTACCACCAAAGGGCAGGGGATTATAGCGACAGAGGAGGAAGGAGAGTTATCAATGCAAGAAGGAGATGTGGCATATATTCCTGCAGGACAAAAGCACTGGCATGGGACAACTCAAAACTCCTCCTTTGCCCACATTACTATTACTGTGCCTCATAGTAAGCTTACTCAAGTGGAAGCATAGAGATAATAATGGAATCAGGCTCGGCGCCCTCTTTAAAGCTCATATCTCTCAATATAGAAGGAGATAGACATATTACCCAGGTTCTTACATTTCTTAAAAAAGAACAGCCAGAAATTATATGCCTTCAAGAATTATTCTTGGAAGATTTTGAGATGTTTAAAAAAGAATTAGATATGGAGGGCGCATACGCCCCAAGAACCAAAAAACCTCACTATGACGAAGAGACAGGAATTCCAATGTCCCTTGGAGTAGGATTATTAAGCAAACATTCCTTGCAAAATATCCAAAAACTCTACTATTCTGGTAATCCAGAATCCATTGAACAAATCCAAAAAGGAGATATACATAAAGAATGTGGAGTAGTTTTATGCACCACTGTTATAAAGAGCGGGGTGGAGTTTACTATAGGTACTACTCACTTTACATGGACTCCAAATGGCAAAGCAGATAACAATCAAAGAGAAGATATTGCCAAGTTGCTTCATGCTCTTGGCAAAATAGAAGAGATTACTCTTTGCGGAGACTTTAATGCTCCCAGGGGAGGAGAAATCTTTTCAGAGCTTAAAAAGAAATACAAAGACAATATTCCACAGGAATACACAACGAGTATTGATAAAACCCTTCATCACGCAGGAGATCTTCAACTTATGGTAGATGGACTATTCACCACTCCTTCTTACAAGACAACGAATGTACGCTTGGTTGATGGCATAAGTGACCATATGGCAATCATGGCAAAAATCAAAAGAACAACAAAACATAATATTGCATGAGTTTTAGAGTGTGATATAATCATTGCTATATGAAAGCATTTCTTTTGGGCATTATTGCCATCATATTACTTGGAGTCATAGGATTTATATTTTCCTCAAATAAAAATCCTCAAGAAGTAGATAATCAATCAATAAAGCAAGAGGTAAATAATAATCGAACACAACAAGAAGAAATTATGGAAGTAACTGAACTTCAAATCGTAGATACAACAGTAGGAGAGGGGAAAGAAGCTATTTTGGGAAAAGTTGTTTCTGTACACTATACAGGAACCCTGACAGATGGAACCAAGTTTGATAGTTCTATTGATAGAGCAACTCCTTTTCAATTTACCTTGGGAGCTGGTCAAGTTATTCAAGGATGGGATCAAGGAGTTATAGGAATGAAAGTTGGTGGAAAGAGAACTCTCACAATACCCTCTGATCTTGCATACGGCCCAACGGGTAGACCAGGAACTATTCCTCCTAGCGCAACTCTTATCTTTGATATAGAGCTCTTAGATGTAGTTGAGTAATTGTAAAGAACTTTCCCTTATACTACATGAACAACTCACTTAAAGATCGTCTGTATCTCAAGAAGTAAACGTAAACATAACTCTCACCTACGAGATTCGCTAAACTAAATTCTCCACATGTTATGTCTTGACATGGTGTTTTGTACATAGGATAATAAAATAATTTTTGTCTTTTTCGTATCAATTTAACCCGAATAAAAGATTAAAAGGAGAGACATGGAAGCACCACAACAAGATGCAAAGCTATGCGAAGGATTTCCCGTTAAAGTTCCAGGAAACCCCCCAGCCATAGGAAGTTGTAGCTCGTGCGGCATACCACTTAAGGTCATGCAAGGAGGATCTCATTATCCGAGACAATTCCCGCTACGAGATCCTTCAATAACTCTAGTCCTACAATTTCCCCTCTCGTTTGGGACATAAACAAAGTCCAGATGGACTCAAAAGGCCGTCGCTATACGGCCTTTTTTTATTCCTGAATTCTTCTCATATACTCACCTGTTTGAGTATTTACCTCAATCACCTCACCTATATCTACAAACAAAGGTACCTGCACTACAGCACCCGTTTCAAGGGTCACGCCTTTAGTGCCGCCCACAGCACGATCTCCTTTTATACCAGGGGGTGCTTCTTTTACTGTAAAATTCATTTTAATGGGCAGGGAAATGGCGAGGATTTCTTCTTTAAATCGCAATCCTTCAACTACAATGTTTAAAATCAAAAACTCTACCTGGGGGCCAATTTGCTCCTTTGTAAGCTCAAAACGTTTTGAAGGATTATTTGTTTCTGAAAAAACATACTTTCCTTTATTCTCGTAGATAAATGTTACCTGTAGCTTTTCTAAATCAGCTTCCTCAAAATTTTCTCCTGTGTGAAAAGCGCGACTCAAAATATTCCCTGTTTTTAAATTACGCAACTTAGCTTGCATAACAGAGCTCCCTCTCCCTTTAAACATTAGGGCATTCTCCAATATTAAATAAGGCATTCCCTCGTATACAATATAGACTCCTTTTTTTAAATCAACGTGTGATAACATAGTTTCATTCAAATCAAACTCGCTGCGATAAAATCTTTATGACCCAGGAGAAAATCTTTTACTGATACAGGAGTTTTTCCCTCTATTTGAAGTTGCTCAACAACCAAGACTCCTTTTTTAGTTACAACTGCAAATCCATCATTAAAAGGAATAATACTTCCAGGAGCCTGATCACTTAAAGTCTCATGCATACTGCCTTTAAGAATCTTTAAAATCTTTCCCTTCCAAAGAGTATAGGTTCCAGGCCAAGGATCAAAAGCATGAATTTGCCTTACAATATACTCAGCTTCCATGTTCCAATCAATCCTCCCCTGCGCTTTAGTTATTTTCTTTGTAAAGGTAGCTTTACTGTGGTCCTGCTCCTTTGGAGTAATCTTGCCCTCAAGCCATTTGGGAATGGTTTTTACCAACAATTCTCCTCCAATTTCTCCTAATTTTAAATGAAGTTCTTCATGATCTATACCTGCAGGAATAGTAAATTCCTCTTGAGCCAAGATGGGGCCATGATCTATCTTTTCATCCATAAGCATAACGCTAACTCCTGTTTTTTTATCACCGGCAAGTAAGGTAAAACGCTCTGGAGAAGGGCCTCGATACTTTGGAAGGAGCGATGGATGTACATTCAATACTCCCTTTGCAGGCAAGCTAACCAATTCTTTTGATAAGATATTTCCATACGCTGCCAATACAAAAAACTCAGCTTCTTGAATCTCTGGATAAGAAAGAAGTTCTGCTGGGTTTTCAGGCTGCGTTAAAGGAAGATCGTGCTTTAGCGCAACAACTTTTACTGGAGAAGAAAAGAGTTCTTGTTTTCTTCCTGCTGGCTTATCTTGAGTCGTTATAACAAGAGTCGGGGAGTAGCCACTCTTCAAAAGACTCTCCAATACCTTTGCTCCAAGTTCTCTTGTTCCAAAAAAAACAAACTTCATTATATCATTCTCCATTCAATTTTATCTTCGCTATCTGCAAACTCAAGCCATTCATTATCCTTCATTACATACCATTTCTTCTTTTGCTCTGACCATACCATAGGGTCTCCATGGTAAAATGCCTTTTTTACTTTTTCCTTTGGCTTGAGTGTATCCAATTCAAGCCATCGTTTTGAAACAGTCTCTAAGGTATAATCCAAGCCTCTTGAGAGCGCCCAGGCAGATATTGTATCTATGGCTTTTTTTGCATTCATCGCTGAACCTGCAAGCTCCAAGAGCTGTTTTGCAGGAGCTGCATGGCGAGCATATATAATTTTTTCTTTCTTTGCATCGCGCTTAAGTTTCTCCAAAGAAATACCTTTACTACGAAAGAAGGTTGTTATAATTTCACGAAGAGCAGTTTTCTCCTTCAGCTCCTCGTACGCCTTAATTTTCTTAGTGCGCACATACTCTTCTATCTTTATTGCTGTTCTCTCTCCAATACCAGAAAGCGCTTGTATTCCCTTTAATCCCTTTTTCTTATACAACTCCCTTATATCACCCTCCAAACTCTCCAGCATCCTTATCGCTCTCTCATATGCAGCCGGCTTATACGCCACACCATTAATACGATAAAGATCAGCCATATGGGTAAAAATTCGTATTAACGCTTGGTTTGCAGTTTTCCTACCTTTGTTCATAGATGATTCCACTTTAGCTCATTTGTGCTAAAATTCAATGTATGCTCCAACGTATTTTTCTTGCAATCAATCTCCCTGTTAAAGTTAAAGAGGAGCTTTTGGGGTATAAAGAGAAATGGTCAGAGCTTCCCTTGCGCTGGACAGCGCAAGACAATCTCCATATTACCCTTCTATTTTTAGGCAATACCTCAGTAAAAGAGCTTGAAAACGTGCAAGAGATTACACGCAGCGTTGCTGCAAATCATGCGCCCTTCACTCTTTCTCTTTCGCACATAACCTACGGACCAACTGAAAAGCAACCAAAGATGATATGGGCAAAAGGGGATGAATCAAAAGAACTCTTATCTTTGCAACAAGATTTAGCAAAAGCATTAAGTCACCAGGAAGAAGAATCTTTTTCTTTGCATGTTACTTTAGCTAGATTAAACGCATGGGAATTTAAAAAAATAGAGCCTGAAGAAAGACCACACGTAGAAGAAGAAATATCTCTTGAAATTCCTGTCTCTTCTTTTCAAATCATGGAAAGTAAGCTTAGACAAACTGGACCAGAATATAGTACGATTGAAGATATTCCATTGACTACATAAACATATGAAGCAACACATACATTTCATTGGCATTGGAGGGATAGGAGTATCTGCCCTAGCAAAATACTATCTTTTTAATGGGTGGCAGGTTTCAGGTTCAGATCTTGTGGCAACTGAAATTACAAGGCAAATGAAGAATATGGGAGCTACAGTTCATATTGGAAAGCCCAAAGCATCCTTAATTACAAAAAAAATACAAAAGGTTGTTTTTAGTCCTGCGGTTCAAAAAGATCATTCAGAGCGGCAAGCTGCACGAAAAAACAAGATAAGAGACCTTTCCTATCCTCAAGCTTTAGGAGAACTAACTAAAAAACACTTCACTATTGCGGTTTCCGGTACCCATGGCAAAAGCACCACAAGTTCCATGCTTGGTTTGCTCTTAGTGAAAGCAGGCTTTGACCCTACCTGCATTATTGGAACAAAACTTAAAGAATTTGGAAATTCAAACTGCAGAGTTGGGAAGAGCAAATATCTAGTTATTGAAGCAGATGAACACTTCGCCTCATTTTTAAACTATCATTCAAAAATCATTATCCTAACTTCTCTTGAAAAAGACCATTTGGATTTTTATAAAACTCTAGGAAATCTTATTAGAACTTTCAAAAAATATGTTCGCCTTTTGCCAAAAGATGGAATAGTGATAGCAAACAAAGAAGAAAAAAATATTCAAAAAGTACTCAAAGGGTTCACGCGAAGAATTATTTGGTACTCAAGAAAACAAAATGACGCTAAGAAAGTTAAGTCTGCTCTTTTACTTCCAGGAGGGCATAATGTTTCAAATGCGCTTTCCGTCCTTGCCGTAGCAAGACTTCTTAAGATTCCAGACAGAAAGAGTTTTAAAGCGTTCTCTGAATTTAAAGGCTCTTGGCGTAGATTTGAATTATTCAGCATTAAAACCCCCAAACCCTATACTCTTGTATCTGATTATGGGCATCATCCAACAGAAATTAAGGTAACTGTTGAGGCAGCGCGCGAAAAGTGGCCCCAAAAAAACATTTGGCTTATCTATCAACCCCATCAATATCAAAGAACATTCTATCTTTTTAAAGACTTTGTGAAGGTGCTATCTTCGCTTCCTATACAAAAACTCCTCCTTATGGATATTTATGATGTTGCAGGAAGAGAGAAAGGGAGTATTAAAAAAGGAATTTCTTCGCTTAGACTTACAGAAGAAATCCAGAAAAAGAGGCCACCTTTTAGTATATTTCATACTCCAAACGCAAAAGATGCGAAATCATATCTTTCAAAGAATCTTAAGAGCGGTGATATCGTGATGGTCATGGGAGCTGGAGATATTTACAAAAACCTAACTTTGGAATTGACACGTTCTCTTTGAAAGAGGAGAATAGAAAAAGAGGTCGAGACTATATAAGTAATTAAATATATTTATGACACTTCTTTTAATACTCGTAATCGTTATTGTGGTAGCAGCAGTGGCGTGGTATGTAGCAATGAATAAGAAAAAGGGAGAAGGCCCAAAACCTCAAGGACCACAATCTCCTATTTCCCAATCTCCGCAAGGACCACCTTCACCTATGCCTCCAAAAATGCCTGAGGCACCAAAACCAATTCCGCCTCCTATGATGCCCCCAAAGCCACCAGCACCTCCGATGCCACCACCTCCGCCTCTCGCGCAACCAACTCCACCCCCTCCATCACCAGCGGATTCTCCCGCAGAAAGAGGGAGCGATGTGTATAAGATATAGGTTACTTAAGGAAAATCCTTATCATTAAAGACGAATATATTTTAGCTAGCATGTATGCTGATCGTTTTCGTCAAGAGAAATGAAAGGTTTTCATCGCAACAAGCAGCAATGAAGGTTTAAGCGTAACGAGAAAGGAGAAACCAGACATTGTTCTTTTAGATATTCTATTATTCAATGGCTATGGTCTTGAGTACCTCACAATAAAAAAAGAAGATAAAGTAATTGCAAAAATCCCCATTATTGTCTTTTCTAACTTAGACGACCCTAAAACCAAAGATGAGGCACTTGAACTTGGAGCTCTGGAGTATCTCTTAAAATCCGATTTCACGCCACAAGAATTAGTTCAAAAAACAATCTCTTACCTACTATAACAAAATTCCCTTTCTCTCTATTTTATGATATCCTTTCTTAAGGATATTTTATTTATGAATCGAACTCTTGTTAATGATGCCCCCACAAAAATAGGGGAGGTAATAAGGCTTGAAGGATGGGTACAGACACGTCGAGACCATGGGAAACTGGTTTTTTTGGACTTGCGAGATAGGTCAGGAATAATCCAGATTGTCTTTAAAGCATCAAAAGAAATAGATCCTGTGCGTCAAGAATGGGTAGTTCAAATAGAGGGAGAGGTAAAAGAACGTCCTGAAAGCATGCAAAACTCTGAAATCAAAACAGGAATGATTGAAATTTCTGCCAATAAACTTACCGTGCTATCTGAAGCTAAGACCCTACCCTTTGATATTGAAACAGACGGGTATGAAATAGCAGAAGAGAAACGACTTACATATCGCTATCTTGACATTAGACGAAAGCGCCTTCAGGGAAATCTTACACTACGCCATCGATTGATAAAATTCACTCGTGACTTTATGGATGAGAAAGGCTTTGTTGAAATAGAAACTCCTCTTCTCACAAAATCCACACCAGAAGGAGCACGAGACTATGTGGTGCCATCTCGCGTAAACCCTGGAAAATTCTACGCACTTCCTCAATCTCCTCAACAGTACAAGGAACTACTCATGGTCGGAGGAATAGAAAAATACTTTCAAATTGCCAGAGCTCTCCGCGATGAAGATCCAAGAGCAGACAGACAACCAGAACACACCCAACTTGATTTGGAAATGGCATTCGTTACACAAGAAGATATAATGAACCTTGTTGAGGAATGGATTTTAAAACTTACCAAACACCTTGAACCATACACAGGAAAGAAGATTCTCTCAGAGCCATTTGCACGCATAACATACAAGGAAGCGATGGAAAAGTATGGGAATGATAAACCAGATATCCGCAAAAATACAAAAAATCAAAATGTTCTTGCTTTTGCATGGGTAACAGATTTTCCTTTAGTAGAATGGTCAGAGAAGGAAAAACGATGGGATCCTGTGCACCATATGTTTGTATTACCAAAACCAGGACAAGAAAAACTTCTAGACACTGATCCTGGGAAAGTCATAAGTACTCAATATGATCTTGTCTGCAATGGCTATGAGCTATGCAGTGGAAGTCTTCGTATTTATACAAGAGAGCTTCAAGAAAAAGTTATGCAACTAATAGGTCTTGATATGAAAGAGGCAAGAAAGCAATTTGGTCACCTTCTTGAAGCGTTTGAATATGGCGCACCGCCTCATGGGGGAGCAGCTCCCGGCATTGATAGACTAACTATGCTTTATGCAAACGAGCCAAACATTCGTGAAGTGATTGCATTTCCAAAAACCGGAGACGGAAGAGACTTGATGATGGACGCACCAAGTGAAATCTCTTCAGAACAATTAAAAGAACTGCAGCTTGAAATAAAGAAAGTTCCAAAAAAGAAATGAGTCAGAATCATAAAATATTTTTTGGAATACTCCTCTTAAGTATGCCCTTTTGGTGGACACTAAATATTTTCTCTCAAAGCACAGAGGATTTCTTTTTGTTTTCAGAACTTGCACGCAATCCTCAAATATTCACAGCACAAGCCGCTCTTGAAGCTAAAGTTCAAAAGGTTCTCCCCTTAAAAAGACAAAGTGCTATTCCTTTAAAGCTAAGTAGTGCATCTGCGCTCACAGTATTTGTTAATGAGAAAACGCAAGAGAGTAAAATTTTGTTCAAGGAAAATATTGACAAAAAACTCGCTATTGCTTCTCTAAGCAAACTAATGGGCGCTCTCGTGGTTGCGCGTCACTATGATTTAAATGAAGAAATTACTATTTCAAGAGCCGCGGTCCTGGAAGAAGAAAACTTTGGCCAATTAAGGGCGGGGGATACATTTATAACTCGAGACTTACTATACCCAATGCTTATGGAGTCCTCCAATGATGCATCAGCATCCTTTGCTTTAAAAATAGGGATGTCTAATTTCCTTAATCTTATGAATCAAGAAGCAGGATTCCTTGGTTTAAAAGACACCTTTTTTGTGAACCATGCGGGTCTTGACCCTGATATTCCAGGTGGAGCTATTAACTACTCTACCACGCAAGATCTCTTTACCTTAACTCGTTATCTTAAAACCTTTCATCCTACAATTTTTGAGATTCTTGGATTAAAAGAACATGTTCTATACACCAAAGACGGCATACTCCATCACACAATGGAAAACACCAATAAGCTTTTAGGCTCCACCGGATGGCCAACTTCTGTTCTTGGAGGAAAGACTGGCTGGACTCCAGAAGCTCAAGGCGCACTTGTGCTGGTTTTACAAAGCCCCAAGAGCAAGGGATATCTTGTAAACGTTATCTTGGGCTCAAGCAAAAAATTTCAAGACATGGAAAATCTTGTAAATTGGGTCTTTAGCTCATATACCTTCTAATACATGATTCCATTACTCTCTTTTTCTATTCTCAAGATTGCATTAATGGCTTCAGCCGGCTTTTTGATTGCATTCACTCTCACCCCAACGCTTACCAATATTCTTTATAAGTATAAGCTATGGAGGAAAACAGTAAGACAAGAAGCTATGGGGGGCGGGGGACTCCCTATTTTTAAAAAGTTCCACCAAGAAGGAGAAATTAAAACCCCGCGATTTGGAGGAGTACTTATTTGGATTACACCTCCTTTTTTAGCCCTATTCTTTTTTTTACTAGCAAAAATAGGAAATCCTTTTCTTGAAAATTTAAACTTCCTCTCTCGATCTCAAACCTGGTTGCCTTTGGCAACCTTGATTATAGCTTCAGCGGTAGGATTCTTAGATGATATTGTTCAAGTTATTGTAAATCCTCAAAATGCTTTCTTACGTTCTCTATGGGCCAAGATAGGAAAGTATACTGCAGGAGGACTTTCCCTCAAACTGCGCTTTTCTTTGGTCTTCCTTATCGGCATAACAGGAGCCTGGTGGTTTTTCTCAAAGCTTGGAGTAGATACCATATTTATTCCTGGACTTGGTGATATATTCTTAGGATTCGCCATGATTCCTTTCTTTGTTCTTGTTATGCTTGCTACTTATTCTGGAGGAGTAATTGATGGCATTGATGGACTATCTGGAGGTACGTTTGCTTCCATTTTTACCGCCTATGGATTAATTGCTTTCGCGCAAGGACAAATTGACTTGGCAACCTTATGCTTTGCCATTGTGGGAGCAATTCTTGCATTCTTGTGGTTTAATATTCCTCCGGCCAGATTCTATATGGGAGAAACTGGAATTATGGGACTTACCGCAACATTAACAGTAGTTGCCTTTCTTACTGATTCCGTTGCGGTGCTACCTATTATTGCAATACTCTTAGTTGCAGAATCTGCATCAGTTATCATTCAGGTTACCTCAAAGAAATTACGACATGGAAAAAAAGTGTTTCTGGCAGCTCCCATACATCATCACTTTGAAGGTATGGGGTGGCCTTCTGTAAAAGTAACTATGCGCTTTTGGATCATTGGCATTGTAGCAGCCTTTATTGGTGTAGCTATCCGCCTTCTTGGATAAAAGTATATGACAGCAAACACTCTAAGAAAGAAATACCCTCACTTTTTCTACAAAGGGTACTCATATACAACAAAGAGAGGATATCTGCATATCTCCTTTGATTTTACTATACCTCCCAATATTTCTTTTAAGCCAAAGGTAGTAGTAAAAAACATACCCAAAAATCATCCGAAGATTGACAACATTGTCTTTCATCTTGGATTAATTGAAATGATAAATTACTGGAAGGCAACAGCTTCTCCTCAGATTGTTATTGAAGCGGGACATCTTAGTGCAAGGCAACTTGCTTGGCTAAAAGACTTGATCTACCAAGGAATGGGAGAATACTTCTTTGTAAACAAGATAAACTTTACCGCAAAGAACTTCCTTACTATCACCTCCTCGTCAGCTTCTCTTGCACAAAACTTAAGAGTCCTTAAGTCTCGTTTGGCCAACAGAACACTAGTGCCAATAGGTGGCGGCAAAGATGCAGTTGTAACCTTGAAGCTACTTAAAAAAGCAAAGATTCCTTTGCGCCCTTTTCTTTTGAATCCAAAAAAAGAGCAGCTTGATATTATTGCCTTGGCTAAAACAAAAAAGCCAATTGTGGTAGAGCGAACTTTAGATCCAAATCTACTTAAACTAAATCAAAAGGGATATCTTAATGGTCATACGCCATTTTCTGCTTACCTTGCCTTTTTGACTGCACTTATTGCAATACTATTTGACTACAAATATATTGCTCTTTCCAATGAAAGAAGCTCAAACGAAGGAAACGTTAAATATCTTGGCAAAACTGTAAATCATCAATACTCCAAGAGTTATGATTTTGAAAAGAAATTCCGCCAATACTCAAAAAGATATCTTTTAACAGAAATAGAATACTTTAGTTTTTTACGTCCCTTATACGAACTGCAAATAGCAAAACTCTTTTCTCAATACAAAAAATACTTCACTGTCTTTTTAAGTTGCAATGAAGCTCACAAAACAAAGTCAGGTAGTAGTAAACCAACAGGGAAGTGGTGTGGAAAGTGTGCGAAGTGCCTTTTTGTATTCCTCATGCTTACTCCCTTTGCAGGAAAAAAGCAAACAATAAATATCTTTAAGAAAAATCTTTTAAAAGAGAGAAAACTTAAACCCCTACTAGAAGAGCTCACTGGTAAAAAGAGATTTAAGCCTTTTGAGTGTGTAGGCACGACAGCAGAAACTAAGGTAGCTCTTTTGCTGCAAAAAAAGAAAGATCATCCCATGCTTCGCGCTTGGAATACCATGCATTTTCTTCCTTTGAAATTTGAGCGGATACTTAAGAAGGCTATCTCTTCTTAATTTCACATGACGATTGATGAACTAAAAGGCAAAAATATTTTAATTCTTGGATTTGCAAGAGAGGGGAGAGATACCTTGAAATTTCTAAGAAAATACTTCCCCAACAAGATTTTTGGTATTGCAGACCAAAAAGATTCTCTTTTGAATCTTCCAGCAAAAAAAGTAAAACTTTACCTTGGAAAAAGCTATTTAAAAGATATAAGAAAATATGATGTTGTAATAAAGAGTCCTGGTATTCCCTTAAGAACAATAAAACCTCTGCTTAAAAAGTCTCAGTATCTTACTTCAGAGACAGATATATTCTTTTCCTTGTGCAAAGGAACTATTATAGGAATTACAGGAACAAAGGGAAAGAGTACCACAGCTTCCCTCATCTATTCCATACTCAAAAAGGATGGAAAAAGAGTGCATCTTGTAGGAAACATTGGTAAACCCGCTCTCCAATTTCTCTTAAAACAAACTCCAAAAGATATCTTTGTCTTTGAGCTTTCCAGCTTTCAATTGGAGCATTTAACGCAAAGCCCTCATGTTGCAGTGCTCTTAAACCTGTATCAGGAACACTTAAATCATCATGGCAGCTTTGTAGCGTACACCAAAGCCAAGGCAAACATTACAAACTTCCAATCCATCAAAGACTTTCTTATCTACAACGCAAATGATAAAGAGGTAGTAAAGATTGCAAAAAAAAGCAAAGCACAAAAAATTTCCTTTCAAAGAAAACTGGTTTCAACAAATAGTTCATTCCTTGCGCCAGTAGAGCCTGCAGTATTGGTTGGAAAGTTATTCTCTGTTAAAAATAGTAAAATTCAAAAGGCAATAAAAGACTTTAAACCTTTGCCACATCGATTGGAGAACATTGGAACATACATAGGCATTACTTTTATAAACGACTCCTTGGCAACAATACCAGAAGCTACCATTGGAGCATTAGATACTCTGGGCAAAACTATCACAACACTCATTATGGGTGGCTTTGATAGGGGAGTGGGCACTGCAAAATTGGCAAAAAGAATTGAGCAAAGTAACATTACAACTTTAATTCTCTTTCCTACAACGGGAGCAGCAATTTTTAAATCTTTAAAGAAAAAACCCAAAAATGCATTCTTTGTTGCAAATATGAAAGAGGCAGTAAAACTTGCATACCTTAATACAAAAAAGGGGAGTACTTGTCTTCTTTCGCCAGCTGCAGCGAGCTTTAATTTGTTTTCTGATTATCAAGACAGGGGAGATCAATTTAAGAGATTTGTGAAACAGTATGCTAAGTAAGAGAAAACTGAACTGGGGAGTTGATTCTTTTCTTTTTGGAATCATACTAGTGCTTATCTTTTTGGGCATCCTTATCTTAGCTTCAGTGTCAGCTTCCTTTTCCTTGCAAACATTTGGTAGTACCTATTATTTTTTAAGCCACCAACTTCTCTTTGGGCTGCTCCCAGGGCTTTTAGGTGGGTTTATTTTGTTTTTCGTACCTTTAAAGATACTCAAAAAATGGTCACTTCCCGCTCTGCTTTTTAGCATACTACTCCTACTCCTTGCGTTTCTTCCTATTATTGGAAGTGCAAGTGGCGCGCATCGCTGGATTTTTCTTGGACCTTTTTCCTTTCAGCCCTCAGAACTTCTAAAGTTAACTTTCATTATGTATCTTGCCGCCTTGCTGGCAAATAGGGTTCCAAAAAGAGAGGGATTTCACAAAGCAAAAAAATGGACTTTAGATCGTCTACTTGAAGGAAAAGAAGCGCTCATTCCCTTTGTTGCTGTTACGGGAATTATTAGCTTTCTTCTCATAGCGCAACCCGATGTCTCAACTTTAGGGGTTATTGCTCTTACTGGTATTATTATGTATTTTGCAGCAAGCACTCCCTGGTGGCATACACCCTTTATGGTAGGAGGAGGACTTGCGACTCTTCTCTTGCTCATCCAAATTGCACCGTATCGCTTCTCCCGACTTAAAGTCTTCTTAGACCCTTTATTCGATCCCTTGGGCCAAGGATATCAAATAAAGCAGGCGCTCATTGGCATTGGGTCTGGCGGGATCACAGGAGTAGGGCTTGGGCTAAGCTTTCAGAAGTTTGGCTTCTTGCCAGAGCCTATTTCAGACTCCATTTTTGCTGTAGTAGCAGAAGAGCTTGGCTTTATTGGTGCTGCTATTCTCGTTCTACTCTTTTTACTTTTTGCTTTGCGCAGTTTTGTTCTAGCAAAAAAAATTAAAGACCCCTTTGCAAAAATTGTAACCATTGGCATTGCTTCTTGGATTACCTTGCAAGCCTTTGTTAATATGGGCTCTATTACCGGACTCTTTCCTCTAACTGGCATTCCTTTGCCTTTTATTAGCTATGGGGGCTCAGCTTTAGTTATGGAGCTCCTTGCCATGGGCATACTTCTTAAGCTCAC
>CAJXJI010000005.1 GCA_913054235.1 uncultured bacterium | reverse complement strand
CCCGCTCTTCTATCATGGCAAAGAAGGCATCCATATCTAAGAGTAAAACAATGCGCTGTTTCATGCCTTCTTAGTATACCAAAAAAAGTGAAGTTTTCCTGCCACAAACAAATAATTATGTCAATAAAAAGTGCGCCCAGCAGGACTCGAACCTGCAACCAATGGCTTAAAAGGCCACTGCTCTACCATTGAGCTATGGGCGCAACAGGGAAATGATAGCTTAAATTCCCTCGTTTTTCAAGCGTTCTAAGAGTTCTTTTTGGTCTTTAGTAAGTTTTGTTGGAGTAACAATTTCAATCTCAACTAGCATATTTCCACGGCCCAAACCAGAGAAATGAGGAATCCCTTTTCCTGAAACCTTAAGTACCCTGCCAGATTCAATGCCTTGTGGAATAGTTAAGAGAACCTTGGTTCCCTCAATAGTTGGCACCTCAATTTCGTCTCCTAAAGCTGCTTGTGAAAATAGGATTGGCATTTTTACATAGAGATCATCTCCTTTCCTTTTAAATACATTGTGTGGTTTTATGAAAACTCGAAGGTAAAGATCCCCTACTTTTCCTTTTTTCCTTCCTACATCCCCTTTCCCTACAATCTTAAGAATCTGATTGCTATCTACTCCTGCGGGAATCTGTACCTTAATAGCATCCTCTCCCTTAATCCTTCCTTCTCCTTTACATACGTTACAGGGATGCTCTGGAATAAGGCCTTCTCCTTTACACTCAGGACACAAACCAACTCGCGTAAAAGAACCAAATACAGTTCTTTTAATCTGTTGCACCTGTCCTTGTCCCCTGCAAGAAAAACATTCCTTAACCTTTGTTGAAGGTTCAGCTCCCACCCCCTGACACCTGCTACATATTATAAGTTTTGTAAGATTAATAATCTCTTCTTTTCCCTTAATGGTCGCCTCCAAAGGTATTGAGATCTCCACTTCAATATCCCGCCCGCCTTTTGTATTTTTCGCGTTCTTGCCACCAAAAAAATCCTCAAAGATATCTTGCAAATCAAAATCAACTCCAAAACCTTCTGAGAACTCCTCCGCGTCGTGCTCATGAGGAGCTCCCCATCCCCACTGAAAACCTCCGGCCCCGCCTTGCGGCGACCCTTCAAATACTCTCCCAAATTTATCGTACTGTGCCCTCTTATCTGTATCTGAAAGCACCTGGTATGCTTCAGCAACTTCTTTAAAGCGCGTTGCATCTCCACCTTTATCTGGGTGGTATTTATGAGCTAATCTCCGGTAAGCCTTTTTAATATCCTCTAAAGTTGCACCCTTTTGAACGCCAAGGATCTTGTAGTAATCTTTCATAAAAATATATACCTATTGGAACACTTCCGCACATCATTCCAATACAGCAGTCAAATACTACTCTTCTTTTGCTTCTCCTTCTTCTGGCTTCTTGTCTTCTCCTTCTTCTGGCTTCTTATCTTCTTCTTTTTCTTCTGACTGAGCCTCTTGCTGTTGCCCTTCTTTATTTAAAGAAGCACTAATCTTTCCAATCGCTTCGGAAAGATCTTGCGTCGTCTTTTGAATTTCCTCTACTACTTCACCATCCTTTACTTTACGCAGGGCGTCAAGTTTTTCTTCCACATTTTTTTTGTCCTCAGGCGTAATTTTATCTCCAGCATCCTTTATGGTCTTTTCTACAGCATAGATTAAGGTATCTGCCATGTTTCGCGCTTCTACTATTTCTTTTCGTTTTTTATCTACCTCTTCATTTGCCTCTGCATCTTTTCTCATGCGCCCTGCTTCCTCCTCTGAAATACCAGAGGAACCTTCAATACGAATAGTCTGAGTTTTTCCTGAAGCATTATCTTTGGCAGTAACATTTAAAATACCATTTGCATCAATATCAAAACTCACTTCAACTTGAGGAACTCCTCTTGAAGCTGGAGGAATACCATCTAGCATAAACCTTCCCAAGGATTTATTATCCTGAGCCATTTGGCGCTCTCCTTGAACCACATGAACCTCAACTGAAGTTTGATTATCAGCCGCAGTAGAAAATACTTGAGATTTAGTTGCAGGAATAGTAGTATTCTTTGCAATTAAAGCTGTGCTTACTCCTCCTAAAGTCTCAATACCCAAAGATAAGGGGGTTACGTCCAGTAAAAGAACATCTTTCACCTCTCCTTGCAAAATTCCCCCTTGTATTGCAGCTCCAAGAGCTACCACTTCGTCGGGATTAATGCTTCTATTGGGGTCTTTATTAAACAATTTCTTTGCAGCTTCTTGAATTGCTGGCATACGAGTTTGCCCTCCCACTAAGACAATTTCATCAATATCTTTTACTGAGACCTTAGCTTCTTTTAGAGTTTGCTCCATTAATGTCATAGACTTATCAATATACTCAAAAACCAAGCTTTCAAGCTGAGCTCTCGTCATTTTAAAGTACAAATGCTTTGGGCCAGAACTGTCTGAGGTGATAAAAGGAAGGTTAATTTCAGTTTCAAGAGAACTTGAAAGCTCAATCTTTGCCTTTTCTGCTGCTTCCTTTAATCGCTGCAGAGCTAGAGGATCTTTTGCCAAATCAATACCTTCTTCCTTTTGGTATTGCTCTACCAGCCAGCTCATAACCTTTTGATCAAAATCCTCTCCTCCAAGATGAGTATCACCTCCTGTTGCTTTCACTTCAATGGTATCTTCTGAAACCTCCAGAATAGAGATATCAAAGGTTCCTCCACCAAAATCATACACCACAATTTTCTCATCCTTTTTTTTGTTTAATCCATATGCTAAAGCTGCTGCCGTAGGTTCATTGAGTACTCTTTTTACCTCAAGTCCTGCAATCTCCCCTGCTACCTTTGTTTCTTTTCTTTGACTATCGTCAAAGTAAGCAGGCACGGTAATAATAGCTTCTGTAATTGTCTCTCCCAGTTTTTCTTCTGCGTCAGTTTTTAACTTTCGTAAAACCATAGCAGATATTTCAGCTGGCTTTAGCCATTTTTCTCCCATCTTAATCTCTATCCCTCCGTCTTTTGACTCCCGTATTTCATAAGGCAAGAGTTTTTTATCCTTCTGAACTTCCTCGTCGGCAAAGCGACGCCCAATGAGACGCTTTACCTGAGAGATAGTATTCTGAGGATTTGTTATTTGCTGGCGTCTTGCCTGCACCCCAACTAATGTTTCTCCATTCTTTGCTAATGCAATTACAGAAGGAGTAGTTCTTGCTCCCTCTTTGTTTTCAATGATTTTTGGCTCTCCCCCCTCAATCACTGCCATAGCAGAGAATGTTGTTCCAAGATCAATGCCTAATACTTTTGCCATATATTTTACTTTACTACTTTTACTTTTACTGCTCGTAATAATTTGTCTTGTATCATGTATCCCTTTTCCAGTACCTCAACCACTTTCCCTGGATTCTCCCCTTGGGTTGTAGCTACCGCTTCGTGGAGTTCTGGGTTAAAATCCTTGCCCTGAGCCTCAATCTCTTTTATTCCCTGACTTTTTAAAAACTCGCGTAGCTGTTTTCCAATCTGCAAAAATCCTTGTACTGTCTTGCTGTTTTTCTCTTCTTCTTTTAATTCTCCTTCTGCTCGCTCCAAATTATCCACCATTGAAAGAAAAGAAAAAAGGAACTCTTGCTTCACATACTCCATGAGTCCCTGCATTCGCTCTTTCTCCTCTTTTTTGTAGTTTGCAAGATCTGCCTTTGCTCTTTGCCATCCTGCCAGAAACTCCTCTTTTTCCTTCTTTATTTCCTCAACCTGCTTTTGTAACTTTTCAATTGCTTTTTGATCATCCATGACATTCAAATATGCGTTATTTACCTCACTATTATACACAAAAAAAATGTGGGAGTCAAGATATGGTCAGCGCCTGTGGAGAGATCTCTACTTTCATTCTTGTTAATTTGCTACAATATCGTAATGCGAAATATCGTTAAATATAAGAGGATTACGTGGGTAGATATTCAAGACCCTACAAAAGAGGATGTACAGTATCTTGAAGAAAACTTTGCCGTCCACGCTATACCAGCAAGGCAAATTATTCCTCCCTCCTGGACAACTAAGGTAGAGCATTTCACAGCGCACCTCTTTTTAGTTTTGTTCGTACCCAACTACAATAAAGAACACAAAACAACAAGGCCTCGCGAGCTTGATGTTATCGTGGGTAAAAACTTCCTTATCACCAGTCATTACCACTCTATTCTTCCCTTAAAAGCTACATTTGATGGATGTGCTCTATATGAAGAAAAAAAAGAAGAACACATGGGTAAGGGAACAGGCTTTCTTCTCTACCATATACTTCACAAGATATGGGAAGATGAAGGAAATAAGATATTGCACATAGAAAATAAACTCATTCTTGTTGAAGAATCTATCTTTCAAGGGAGGGAACGAGAAATGTTAAGAGAAATCTCTATTATAAAAGCAGATATTATTGATTTTTGGAGTATTGTACGCCCACAAAAAGGTGTGTTCACATCATTACATGATATCTCTGCAGAATTCTTTGGCAAAGAAACCGCTCACTATTTCTCGCATCTGCGCAACCATTGGGCACGTACCATGAGTACCCTCATGATTGCAAAGGAAACTATTTCTTCCATGGAAGAAACTAATAATGCTCTTTTAACAGATAAAACTAATCAAATTGTAAAACTGCTTACCATTTTTGCGGTCATTGTCTTTCCCTTAAGCTTACTAGCTGCCATTTTTGGCATGAACACAGACTACCTCCCCATAGTTGGCTTGCCAGGAGACTTCTGGATTGTAACCGGACTCATGTTCGCTGGCACTATCCTTATGATTGCCTTATTTAAAAAGAAAAGGTGGCTCTAGTCAAAGTACTTAATATACGCCTGATCCCCAAAGCGAAGATCAATATATTCTAACTCTCCCCTTTTCTCCAAAGGGATTTTTTGTTCCAATACAATCTGTAACTTTGTTTGCTGCCACCCCATATCTTCTTTTATATCCAACAGTATCTTCCACCCCTCTTTTGTTACTCCTTGTATCTCTCCTCTCTCGCCGATTGTAAAAGCTATAATTGAAAACAAAAAAGATTCCCCTATCTTTTCAGATTCTTCTATAAAATCCAAAAAAGTGAAAAGTAGTAAAGGATTTAATAATTCTTTGCCTAGTTTTACTTCCCCTTTTGAGCTAAATAATATATATTCACTTTCTTTCTCAGCTTTTTTAAAAGGAATTCCTTTTGCATCTATAGCAAAACAAACAACTTCCTCATCTATCTTTTCAAATGGACACCAAGTTCCAATTTGCTCTCGCTCCTGTATCTTTACTATCAATGTTTGAGGTAAAGATCGCTTGAGCGTAACAGAAGAAATAGCAGGAAATGTAAAAATGAGTTCTTCTTTGAATCCTTTCATATCAAAAAGTAAAATACTATTTTGAGGTATACCCAAAAACGTTTGCCAGAGATAATCCTTGGACACAGAAAGAATATGTTCTAGCGCAATCTCACGTACGCCATGAATCTCTATCTTTTCAATTTTCAAAAAGGAAGAAAATACTACGATATAGAAAAAAGAAGTTAGAGCAAAAAAAACACCTATTACGCACCAAAAGAATCGCAATCTTAAAAACGAAACTCTCTTTTTTTTTGTTCTAAAACGCAAAGGTTTTCTCATCAAAGATGTCTTCTCATTCTTCTTACAGTTTCAAAGAATGCAGTTAACCAATATTTTGGGCTTACAGGATAATCTTGGGTTTTAACATAGAGCTTTGCTTCCCCGCCAAATCCTTGTTTAAAGAGCGTGGGTCCCGCCCAGGGATGTTTTGGCTGTGTCTTTGGATTAACATACCCCCAAAAATCATACACCACGCACTCTCTTTTTTTTGCCTCCTTGAGAGCTTCCCATTGCAAAAGATGCGGAATAGAAAGTTTTGAGAATTCTGGCAATGAAACTGCGTGGTGGTAAAAACCAATCCCAGACCAAAATACCACAAAGCTTGCAGCTGCAATCTCTCCCTTATACTTTCCAAAGAATAGTAAAACGTCATTATCTTTTAAAAACATTTCAAACTCCTTTTCCAAATACTCTCGCGAAAAAGGGACAAAGGTTTGACGCAAAGATACTTTTTCATGGAGATTTGAAAAAGTTGCGATATCACCCAAGGAGGTTGATTGCTCAATTACAATATCTTCGTTGGCCATTGCCTGGCGTAAAAGATATCGCGTAGTTTTTCGCATTTGAGAAAAGAGTTGCTCTTCTGATGCTGTAATATTCAATTTCCAAGAAGCTTCAGGATGCATTTGTATGGGCGCTCCTCTAAAACCAAGGTTTGAAAATATTTCTTCTGAGTCTTTTGTTCTTTCCCAAATAGGATTAATTCGAATAAAGCTTGCGTCTTGGTCTTTTGCTAAATTCTTTAAATGAGTCAACAATACTTTTATTATCTCCTTTTGCGAATGAAGCGAAACAGGTCCGTGAGGAACCAAAAGAAAAGTACCTCTTTTGGCGACAACTTTTATCACTAAAGCTACAGCTTTTAAACTTGCTCCATCATATATTCCAAAACGCCATATTTCCTCTCTCATTACTCGCTGAAATTCTCCCCACTGCCAAGAATGTAAAAAGGTCTTCTCTTTACATCGTGCTAAAAATCCTTCCCATTCTTCTTTCTCTAGTATCTCTTTAATCTCCATGGGTTAGCTAAGCTTAACTGAGGTAAGAAATTGAACAATTTTCTCTACTTCCTTTTGTGAAATACGAATATGCGTAGGAAGATTAAACGTGGTGCGAGCAAGTTCCTCTGCCTGAGGACAACTCCCCCATGTGTATCCCATTTTTTCAATATGTGTATCATGTGGAGCTATAACTGTGGTGTACCAATCTCCCAAGAGAAAGTTTTTTTTCCATGCTTTTTTAATAATTTCGTGTGCTTTTGAGTGACGCACAGGAAAACGCAAAAATATATTCCCCTCTTGTTCTTTAGTATCTACCATTTGATATTGAGTATGCGCTAGCAATTCTTTGTATTTTCCTGCAATTTCCCTGCGATGATTATTAAATCTCTCAAGCTTTTTAAACTGACGACTTCCCAAAATTGCCAAAACATTGGGAAGCGCCTTAGGAAAATATCCTGGCTGACTTCCTCTTTTCTCTTTTTTATGAACCGCCTTTGAGAGCATATGAATCCACTGAGCTACA
Source organism: uncultured bacterium (assembly GCA_913054235.1). Lineage (GTDB taxonomy): Bacteria > Patescibacteriota > Minisyncoccia > Minisyncoccales > UBA10102 > 01-FULL-49-22b. The sequence continues at coordinate 19,000 of CAJXJI010000005.1, read as the reverse complement.
ATCAAAATATACTTTCCAAAAATACGATAGGTAGGAAGAATAAGGAGATTCATGAGCCATGGATGCAAAACCTGTTGCTTAATCCATAACAGCGAAGGATATCCAATATCTTTTTGATATATCTTTAGTTTCTTAGCTAACATACTATCGCTCGTAGTAGCCATTCCTCCGTACACAGAAGAAATAACCTTATCTCTTGAAAAACTAAAGAATGATGCCTTGCCAAATGTTCCTATCTTTTTCCCTTTATAGCTCGCCCCCAGAGCATGAGCACAATCTTCAAGCAGGGTAAGGTTATATTTTATACAAATCTCTTGAATCCTTTCCATATTAGCAGGAGACCCAAAGGTGTGTTGAACCACAACAACCCGAGAGCGAGGAGTAATCTTGCGCACAAGATCCACAGGTGACATATTGTAATCCTGTTCGCAATCCACATACACAGGCTTTAATCCAGCCCACAATACGGGATTTGAAACCGCGTTACAGGTAAATGCTTGAATCAAAATCTCATCTTCCTTTTTTAAATCAAGAGATTCCAAAAGAGCAAGAAAAGCAGATCTACCACTATTAAAGGAAATCGCATGCGAAACTCCAAGATAGCTTGCAAACTCCATTTGGAAGTTTTCAATAGCGTTTCCTCTTTTCCATCGCCAAGGTTGTATATATAAACGCAAAGCTGCAAAGGTATCATCTGGCTCCGTATTGGGAGACAGCGAAATGGAAATTGGTCGTATCATGATTTTAATAATGATAGCAATGAAGATGGAACTCTTCCTTCCAGCAATACAATATCACCCTCTTTTGTGAAGCTAAAAATCTTTTGTGCAATCTCTTGCGGTCTTTGAAGCAATACCATATTCTCTTCTTTCATCCCTTTTTCTTTGGCTCCTTTTAAAAGTGAAGAGAATTCGTCTGGTGTTGTAATAACAGCAAGACCACACACCTCTCCTATCTTGCGCCCTATTTTAACATGCACCTCATGGGAAGCTGAACCAAGCTCAATTAAAGATGGCATAACCACAATCTTCTTTCCTTCCCAGAGTTTTTGATGCTCAAGATTAGCAAATACTCCAGTAGGATTTGCAGAATAACTAGAATCTAAAATTTCAATACCCTTCTTCCCCTTTATAAGCAACATGGAGCTTGCCTCGTTGGGAATATCTTTTAAAGCTTCTTCTATCTCTTTCATACTCATACCAAGTTTTGTTGCAATGGCCGCAGCCAAAAGAATATTCTCTATATTGTATCCTCCAATCAAACGAAGTTTCACTTTTGCTTCTTCTCCGCCTTTTTTTATCATAATAAAACTTGTTTCATCTTTTGTAACAATAATATCTTTTGTAAAAAAGTCCTTTTGAGTTTTTGTCGAGCACCACACGTAGTTAGTAAAGTTCGGATTCCATAGCTGTAGCCATGAACCAAGTTCATGCAATTGTTTACTATCGTCATTAAGAATCAGAGCTCCGTCTTGGGGCAAAGATTGCACCAATTCTCCCCCTCCCTCAGCTGAAAATAGGTTCATCCCAGATCCAAATACACCCAAATGCTGTTCATTTACTCCCGTTACAATACCATGCGTTGGCTGTGCTATATCAGTTAAACGTTTGATGCCTCCCTTGCTGTATGCTCCCATTTCACACACAAATACTTCGTGTTCGTCGGTAAGGTTGTACAAAATTGTGTGGGTAATGCCTATCTCAGAATTCTTGTGTTCAGGGGTCTTTAAAACAACAAACTTCTTTTGTAAAATATGCGCTAAAAACTCTTTTGTTGAGGTTTTCCCATAACTTCCAGTAATACCGACTACCTTAAGATTTTTTAACTTCTTTCTTTTTTCTGTTGCCTTTTTTAAAACTCCCCTTCTCTCAAAGACTGTATAGGGTTGCCATATCAACACCACCAGAGAGCCAATCACTAAAGAGAACACATCAAACAAAAGCAGGGCAAGAAATAGAGAATTAATGAAATATATAAGTGTTCCTGCTAAAAATATAGATTGTACAAAAAATACGGAAAAGATAAGTACGGCAGTCTTTCTTGTCACCACCGGGAGAATAAATGTTTTTGTTCTCAGTGCATTTGCTAACAATCCGGTTTCGCTGACGTATAAGAACAAAAGCAATGCTAGGGCAATTTGTGGCTCAAAAAACCACAAAGCAAGCAGCGCAAGTTTAACTGCAATAAAAGGATGAAAGAAAAGTCTCTTTCCCTTTGTGGTCTTTAAATAAGCAAAAAACCTTCCTATGTGGTACTCTTTTATCTGCCAAATATACAAAGCGAATAAAAGAGTTCTTGCTGTTCTTATATACCAAAAGAATGACAGTAAAAATATCATATTACTTTTTTAAAAACCGCGAAATAAGCTCTAAAAGCTTTTCTGGGGCTTCCGTGCGAAGACGATGTCCAGTATCAGGAAGGATACTAAGGGAAGAGTTTTTAATATGCTCTTTCATTAATAAAGCATCCTCAAGCGGCGTTACTTTATCTTTTTCTCCCCAGATAATTAAGGTTGGCGCCTTTATCTTTAAAAGAACAGAAGTTAAATCCTCACGAATAACCTTTGATAATACCTCTCTCATAATACCCTTTGCCCTTGCATAATCTCTCCACCTTATTAAACGATAACATGTTTTTTTAACTAAATCTTTTCCTCTTTTTGTGGGGACCAATACAAGAAAGAGGTTAAGAATCTTTGCTGCAAAACCAACTATTTTTACTTTTCTTCCAGGTTCTTTTCGAACTCCTGCCGCGGCAAGTAAAATAAGGTTCTCTATCTTTTCTGGATAATCTGTTGCAAACGAAATAGCAATTTGTCCTCCAAAGGAATGTCCAGCAAGAGAAAACTTTTTAAGCCCTATCTTTGCTGTTAACTTTAATATAAATTCTTTATACTCCCCGACGCCCCATACATTCAAAGGAGGAATACTTGCTCCAAACCCTGGGAGGTCTGGAACAATAACTTGAAATCCTTGCTTGGAAAGATTGTCTTGAATCTCTACCCATGAATCAGAAGAACTTCCCCATCCATGCAAAATTAAAAGGGCAGGCCCCTCTCCTGCGATCTTATAACTCACGTTGAGGCCTTCTATATTGAGAGTTTCTTCTCTCATTGCTTCTTTATCTCTTTTTTCCCAATATACCCTTGCAGTACCTTGGGAATCTTTATACTCCCATCTTTTTGCTGATAGTTTTCCATAATCGCAATCAACGTTCTCCCAATAGCAAAGCCAGTTGCATTTAACATATGTACATATTCTAGCTTCCCTTCTTTCTTGCGATATCGAGTATTTAATCTGCGTGCTTGAAAATCCGTAACATTGGAAGCAGAGCTTACTTCGCGGTACTTTCCTTGTCCTGGCATCCATGCCTCAATATCTATGGTAGAAGAAGAAGGACGAGACATGTCCCCTGTTGCAAGTTGTACCACCTGATAGGGAATCTTAAGTGCTTGCCATAAACTCTCTTGTAGAGAAACTAAAAACTGATGCTCTTCCTTTGATTTTTCAGGATGCACAAAGCTAAACATCTCTACCTTATCAAATTGATGCACTCGCAATATTCCTTTAGTATCTTTGCCATACGATCCTGCCTCTTCGCGAAAACACGTTGAAAAAGCAATATATCTTTTAGGCAATTCCTTTTCATCAAATATTTCTCCTGCGTGCATAGGACCTACCGATTGTTCAGCAGTCCCTACTAAAAATAACTTTTCTTTCTCAAAATAATATCGTTCTTCTAAATCCTCTGGCGTATCTATATATCCCATTGCCTGCATCATTTCCTCTTTTATCAATACCGGGGGTATAATAGGCAAAAATCCCTCCTTTATTGCTGTCTTCATTGCCAAATCAACAAGAGCAAATTCCAAAAGAGCCAAGTCCCCTTTTAAGTAAGAGAATCTGGAACCTGATGTTTTGGCTGCGCGCTCCACATCAAGAACTTCAAGACTCTCGCCAAGACTCAAGTGATCTTTTGGTTCAAAATCAAACTTTGGAGCTTTACCGTGCTGGTGCAATACTACATTTACGCTTTCATCTCCCACTGGAACAGCGTCTTGGGGCAAATTGGGCAATAGTATAAGTAGAGAGTGTAAATTCTTGTCTATTTCTTCTAGTTGCGGTTCAAGTTCTTTTACTTCTTCTTTTATCTTCTTTGCTCCTGCAATATCCTCTTTGCCAAGCTTTCCTTGATCCGCTCGCAGGGTTTCAATCTTTAAAAGAAGTCCCCTTTTCTTTTCATCCAACTTTAAAATCTGACCTACATCACAATCAAAGCCTTTCTTTTTGCATCCCTCCTTTACCTCTTCTGGATGTTCTCTAATGTATTTAATATCCAACATAGTATTATTGCTTGGGTTTCATGGTGGGGAATAAAATGACTTCACGTAAACTATGGGAATTAGTAAGTAAAGCTACCAAACGATCTACACCCATACCAAATCCTGCCGTTGGAGGCATACCATATTCCAGAGCTTCAATGAAATCTGTATCCATGCGCTGAGCATCTTCCAAGCCTTTTTTAAACAAAGATTCTTGCTCTTCAAATGCTTTCTTTTGCAGCGCAGGATCGTTTTGCTCAGAATACGCCTTTATCAATTCCCATCCACCGCCGACCAACAATTGAAAAGTCTCTGCCTTAGTTGAATCTTCAGCTCTCGTCTTTGCCAATGGATACATTTTGGAAGGATGATGAATGATAAACTGGGGTTCCCACAACTTTGGACGAATCACCTTCTTGTACAATGCATCTGTCACATGACTTTTATTCCATGTTTTATCAATACTAATTCCAAGCTTTTTTGCTTCTTTTGCTAGTGCATCGCGACTTAAAGATTCAATATCTAGTTTAAGATACTTTGAAAAAAGTTCAGCATATTCAACGCGAGGCCAAGGAGTTTTAAAACTGATCTTCTTTCCCTCATATTCAATCTCTTTTCCCCCTACAGTTTTTTGTACTACAAAAGAAATAAATTCCTCAGTAAACTTCATTAAATCCTTGTAATCAGCATACGCCCAATAAAACTCCAGCATGGTGAAATCTGGATTGTGTTGTCTGTCTACTCCTTCATTTCGAAATACTCTTCCCATCTCATACACCTTTTCAAAACCTCCAACAATCAGCCGTTTTAAAGGCAATTCTAAAGAAATGCGAAGATACATATCCAAATCAAAGGCATTCAAATGAGTGGTAAAAGGTTGAGCATCAGCTCCCCCATATATACTTTGCAATACAGGAGTCTCAACTTCAACAAAGCCTTTTTTATCTAAGAACTCACGAATGGATTTTAAAATAACAGTTCTTTTTTCAAACTTCCTTTTAACCTCTTTATTAAATATCAAATCTAGGTAACGCTTGCGATATCGCTCCTCTTCGTCTTTTAATCCGTGCCATTTTTCAGGAAGCGGAAGTAAGGATTTTGCAAGTATTTTCACAGAACTTACCTCAATGGTTTTCTCACCTCTCTTTGTTAAAAATAGTACTCCTCGCACCTCTGCAAAATCCCCAACATCAAATGTTTCCAAAAAAGCTTGGTACATCTTTTCTCCTACCCCATCTTTTTTTAAATATGCTTGCATCTGTCCCGTTGCATCCTCAATATGAAAAAACGTAGAACCTCCATGTTCCCTAATGCTACGAATTCTACCTGCAGCAGTCACCTCTTTTTCTGTCTTTATCAATGAAGCAAATTCCTTTTGAAGTGTTGCTATCTCATGAGTTCTTTTTGAACTTGCAGGATATGCTAACTCTCCCGCCTTTTTAAGGTGATCGGCCTTCTTTATCCTGGCTTTGCGTATCTCTTGAATACTTGCCATATGCTCCTATATTACGCCTATTCTTCCTTTTGGTCAAAAAGAAACCCCCTGCGTGCTTCAAGCAAGCAGGGGAATAAACCCATCTTTATGATCGGAGAATATAATCAAGGGGCTCTACTCCTTGTCTTCGTATTCTCTGTAACAAGGAATCGACTGCTTCAGCAGAGAGATTAGGAACCAAGCGTTTGTCCCTACCATCTGTCCAATCCATACCAAGAAGATAACCCTTTAGGGCTTTCTCTTCGGAGGCATATTCTCTTATCGGTGCCAAAGGATTTGGAATCTCAAGAGCTACTATGGGCTCTTCTGGGAAACTTTTATACGTATGCTAAATTTTCCCCGATAAGAGATCGAATATGAAAGTGCCGACAACAGAAAATTTCGCCATCACAATATCTTTGCCCCCTGGAGATAACTTAGGAAGTAGATCGGAGTATTTCTTCCATTCTGTATCTTCCTTTGCGCGCTGTAAGACTTTCAGTCCTAACTTTGCCTGATTCATTTAAATCTCCCTTCCTTTTGCTACATCTAAATATAGCAGGATTTTGCCATTATGCAATCTCAATAACCCGGTACTCTACCTTCCCACTTGGTGTTTCAATCTCCACCTTATCCCCTCTTTTTTGACCCAGCAAAGCTTCTCCCAAGGGAGATGAAGCTGAAATCTTATTTACCAAAGGATCGGCTTCTTGAGGTCCTGTAATGGTAATCGTCCACTTCTCACTCCCTGTTTCCAAAGTCACCTGAGACCCTATTTGCACAGTTTCAACACTAGAAGATTCTTTAACAACCTTGGCATTAAAAAGAGTATCTTCAAGCTCAGCTATCCTGCGCTCCATAAACCCCTGCTCATCTTTTGCATTTTGATAATCAAAATTCTCAGATAAATCCCCCATAGCAGCGGCTTGGCGAATACGAGTTGAAATCTCCTTTCGCTTTGTTTTCTTTAGATATTGCAGCTCCTCTTGAAGTTTTTCTTTTCCTTCTTTGGTAATATAGTTTTCCATACTTCTATAGCTTATTGCGTAAAATACCACTCTAAAGCATCTCTTGCAACTGGAAGGGTTCCTATCTGTCCTTCTAAAAGATCCTCTACAATCACCACTAAAACAATCTTTGGGTTTTCAATCGGTGCAAAAGCTACGGTCCAGGAGTGCAAATAGTCTTTTCCGTCCCGCGTTCTCCTTCCGGTTTGAGCTGTTCCAGTCTTTGCAGCTGCATTAACGGGCAAGGAATCCAACCAACCAGTGGCAGAGCCTGCAGTTACGGTTTGGCGCATTCCTTTCCTAATAATCTCAAGAGTTTCTGCGTCTACAAACCCTTCTCTTCTAAGATTAGATCCTATAACCTCAAGCGTATTTCGCTCCTCATCCACAAATTCTTTAACTACGCGAGGTTCAAATAGAGTTCCCCCATTTGCTACTGCAGAAAAAGCAGAGGCAACCTGAAGTGGAGTTACAGCAAACGGACCCTGTCCAATAGAAAGATGATACGTATCTCCCAGCCTCCAGTTTTGATCAAATTCAGGAAGAATGCCCTTCCCTTCTCCTGGTAAATCTATCCCAGTTGTTTCTCCCCAACCAAATCGCTCAATATATTCCTTAATTTTAACTGGTCCTAAGCCAGAAAAACCTTCATATCCCCCACCAATGATATAAAAAAAGGTATTAACTGATTCTGCAATACCTCGTATAATATTTGAGGTACCATGGAACGTCCAATCTCGGAAACATTGGTCTTCTTTGGTGTAAATATTCTCAACACAAATCTCCAAAGGAGCAAAGATACTGGTATCCTCACTAATAACTCCTTCCTCTAGTGCCGCTACCCCAATTAAGGGTTTAATAACAGAACCCGTAGGATACCCAATGCCAGATATTGCTCGATTAAACAGTGGATTTGCAGGATTGTTTAGCAAATCATTCCATTCCCTTTGACTAATACCCCTAGTAAAAAGGTTTGCATCGAAGGAAGGCAAACTTACCAACGAGAGTACACCTCCAGTTGATGGATCAAGAGCCACTACAGCTCCTCTTTTAGCTGTGGTTTGCGCAAACACCGTTTGTAAAGATTCCACAATACGCTCTTGCAATCCTGCGTTAAGCCACAACACAAGACTTGTTCCCTGCTGGGAAGGAATAGTTTCCCTTTCCTCTACAATCCTTCCCGCGGCGTCTCGAGCAAGCACGATTCTACCAGGATTTCCCCGAAGAGATTCTTCGTATGTCTTTTCTATTCCAACTTTGCCAACCTGATCAGTAACCGAATACCCTTGAAGTTCTAAAAATTCCTGAGCTGAAATCTTTGCTGTATATCCTAAAAGATGGGAGAACAAAGATCCTTTAATGTACTCTCGCCTTATATTCTCCTGTATACTGCACCCTTCAAATTCAGAAAGTCGAGATTCCAAAAGTATGAGCTCCTCATGGGAAAGGTTTTCTTGAACCAAAATACGAGGCGCAAGATTCTCTTGAATTTCATCTTTTAACTCAACAAACGAAATATTTAATATTAAAGAAGCATTCTTTAATATGTCCTCTTTTTCCTTTGGAGTGCTTGGCATATTAAACTTATCGCATACAAAGTCAAAACTGGGCCTATTAAATGCAAGCTGCAAAAATGAGCTATCATACAACACTCCACGATTTGGAGCTAATGGAATATTACGAACTGCATTTTGCTGTGCTGCCTCATGCATTTCGTTTGCCAAGAGTACTTGAAGATCAAAGGACTTTATTGCAACAATCGCTATAATCAAAAGAAAAGCTCCATAGAGAACACGCAAGATTCCCGAAGACAAAGGGATTTCCATTCTCTGTTCGGAAAACTCCTCTCCTTCTTTTTTTTGCATGAGATTATCAAGCAATACCTCTTGAACCTCAATCTCATCTATCCCTTGCTTCTTATATATATTGCGGGAATCGAACATAATTGCGTACGATATACCTTATTACAAAAAAGAGTGCTAAGGAAAGAATCATCCAAAAGCCAAAAGGTAAATGAGAATAAATATCTAAAAAAAATCCACCTGCCAAAGCTGCCTCAACACCAATTTTTATTGAACCAAGAGCGGCTACAAGAATCAGGGAAACTAATACTATATTAATCACCCATCCACCAATAGGAAAATGAGGCAAAAAACTCACTTGCAAAAGAGAAAGTATAAAAAAAGCAAGAACAATCAAAAGCCCCTTTTTCATAGGTAATTTGTGAGAATAAATAAAGAATTTTCTTTCCCTACTTTAAAAAACAACTCAACTTTCCCTCCTTGAAAAGCCGTGAGATCACTCTTTTCAACGCTTCTTATTTCCCCAATCAACAAGTTATCCGGGAATATACCACCTAGAGCCGACGTTATCACAAGATCTCCTTTTTTGAGCTCCTCCTCTTGAGGAATAAGATCTAAAAGAACACCGTATCTTCCTTGTCCTCGCAATACTCCTATGAGTTCTCTTGTATGCACCTTTACGTCAGATACTCTATCTTTTAGCGAAAGAAGAAGAACCTTTGAGGTGTCATTAAATACCTCTCCAATGCTTCCCACGACAACCCTACTTTCTGTTATAACCGGCATCCCCTGCTTTACGTCATCTCTTGCTCCTTTATTTAAAAGTAATACATCTCGCTCAATTTCCTTTCCAATAATCTCAGCAAAAAGCAGATCAAATTCTTCCCTCGCAAATGTATCAAACGCCTCTCGCAGACGCTCATTCTCCTTTGTCACTTCTTGAAGCAAAAGGAGCTCTTGGCGCAAGAAAAGATTCTCTGTTTTTAGTTCTTGTGCACGTTCCTTTGAAACCTCAGAAAAGATCTCTGTGCCAGATGTCCCTACTCTCCAAAGCAAAGACTGCACAGGAGAAAGAAGTGAAGAAAATTTCCCCCTTACGCTTTGTGAACTAAGATTCAAAATCAAAAGAACGCTTATAAAAAAGAGTAGCACTACAAGCTTATGCTTTGTAAAGAAGGAGTACATATATTTTCTTAGTCTAGCAAAAAACCGCCTATATGGCGATGTATAAAAAAAGACGACATCTTTGTGATGTCGCTTATGCCAATTGGCACTTAGGAGATTATCGCCCCCTTGAGCTTTGGAGTCGCAGGACCCAAAAGCCCAAGAGGGACATAAAGAGAGGCAGGGCTCCATCCCATCTGGGAGCAGTAAGGAAGGAGCTACGTTCGATGCGGCAACATAGAACTATGTTGCTTTGCCCCAATTGGCGTCGAGAAAAAAGAATAGTGCTCCCCAGAGGAATGCTAGAGCAAACCCCCGGGGCGCTTCAGGAGGAAAATCTAAAGCATTTTCTTTATACTATAGCTAACAGGAATAAGCAAACAAAAAACGCTCAGGTGGCAGCTACCTACTTTCGCGCAAAGCACTATCATCGGCCTCGGAGCATTTCACTTCCGTGTTCGGAATGGGAACGGGTGGGACAACTCCAGTATAACCGCCACTTGAACGTTCTTTTAAAAATAATGGGTATAATCTGCTAGCAAAGAAAAATTGTTAAGATCATTAGTACTCCTCGGCTCAATGCATCACTGCACTTTCACCTAGAGCCTATCAACCTCGTGATCTTCGAGGGATCTATAAGTCCTCATCTTGGAGTTGGCTTCGCGCTTATATGCTTTCAGCGCTTATCCGTTCCCAACATAGCTACCCAGCAATGCCCTTGGCAGGACAACTGGTACACCAGAGGTTAGTTCATCTCGGTCCTCTCGTACTAGAGACGAATCTCCTCAAGACTTGACGCCTGCGGTAGATAGGGACCAACCTGTCTCACGCATACTCATTTGTTACCAAATGTATGGACTATACCACCATCCTTTACTAAGGATGCCGACGTGTTACGAAAGAATACTTTCCTTCGTCTGGTCATTTTGACCAAGTCTCTACAGCTCCTATATACAAATATAGGTTGCCTCGGTATTCTCCTACTCTTCCAGGTTGAAAAGTTCATAGGAATTCACCGATATGAGTCGGTTTGCAATCATGATTACTCATGAAGGCCGCCGTGTGTTACTCAATGTCATGGTTCAATAATGTTGACGGTCTGAACCCAGCTCGCGTACCTTTTTAATTGGCGAACAGCCAAACCCTTGGGAGCTTCTCCACCCCCAGGATAAGATGAGCCGACATCGAGGTGCCGAACAGTGCCGTAGATATGGACTCGTGGGCACTACCAGCCTGTTATCCCCGGGGTAACTTTTGGTTGATGATCTTTACGCCTTCTATTACGGCGTATCGGTTCACTAAGTTCTGCTTTCGCAACTGCTCGACATATCCGTCTCGCAGTAAAGCCAGCTTGCGCCTTTACACGACCGGTCCGATTTCCATCCGGACTTAGCTGACCTTGTAAACGCCTCCGCTACTCTTTAGGAGGCTAGCGCCCCACTAAAACTACCCACCTCCCACTGTCATCTGCATACGCAGAATTAGTCTTACCCTCTTACCAGACAGGTATTTCACTGTCGGCTCCGCCCATTCCGAAAAACAGACATCAAAGCCTCCCTGCTATTCTACGCAGGTAAAATGACAAGACAATAAGAAGCTATAGTAAAGCTCCCGGGGTCTTTCCGTCTAGCCGCAGGTAACCGGCATCTTTACCGGTATTGCATTTTCACCGGGCAGCTCCTGGAGACAGTTTCCCAGTCGTTACGCCTTTCATGCGGGCCTGAACTTACCAGGCAAGGGATTACGCTACTTTAACACGGTTATAGTTACCGCGGACGTTCACTGGGGCTTCACCCACTGAGCAGTTTTGATTGCTCAAAACCACCCGCAGACTTAACACTCCAGCACTGGTCAGGCGTCAGCCCCTATACTTCCTCTTACGAGTTATGCAGGGACCTGTGTTTTTGGTAAACAGTCGCCAGGAATACGTTTGCTGCGCCCTGTATTGCTACAGGGAGGTCTTATCCCGAAGTTACGACCACTAATTTGCCGAGTTCCTTCAGGAGCTTTCACCCGTTCACCTTAGTACATTGATACCAACCCACCTGTGTCGGTTTACGGTACGGACTCATCATACTCAAACTTTCAGAGCTTTTCCGGGAAGCGTGCTCACTCTTCTCCTCGCCATAACAGCGAGTCGCCTCTACGCTTAGGTTACCCCTTACGTCAAGGACAAAAATCCATTAATTCACAAGAGCTACTACACTCCGTCATCTGAAAAAGCATATGACAAGGGGAAGGAATATTAACCTTCTGTCCATCGCACTACACCGTTTGATGCAGCACTTAGGGCCGCCTAACCCTTGGGTGATTGTCATTGCCAAGGAAACCTTAGGTTTTCGGTGTGCAAGGATTTCACTTGCATTGTGGTTACTCATGCCAACATTCTCACTCCTCTCCGCTCCAGCAAGCCTCACGACTCACCTTCATTGCAAAGAGGACGCTCTCCTACCACTTTCGTATAAATACGAAAGTCCTTATCTTCGGTACCAAGCTTAGCCCCGATAAATTTACGGCGCAAAACTCCTTAGCTAGTAAGCTGTTACGCTATTTTTAAAGGATAGCTGCTTCTAAGCGAACCTCCTAGCTATCACTGGAGTTTCACCTCCTTGTTTTGCACTTAGCTTGATTTAGGGACCTTAGATGAAGATCTGGGCTGTTTCCCTTTTGAGCGCGGAGCTTAGCCCCCACGTTCTGACTGCCGAGTCTAGGATTCTGGCATTCGAAGTTTGATAAAAACGCCTGGATTGCTCCAAGAGCGCTCTTTTCAGAGCTCTACCTCCAGAATTTGCTTCTCGACGCTAGCCCTAAAGCTATTTCGGAGAGAACCAGCTATTACCAAGCTCGATTAGCTTTTCACTTCTTACCACAAGTCATCCCAAGACGTTGAACGATCTACGGGTTCGGGCCTCCAGACGACTTTCGTCATCCTTCACCCTGCTCATGGCAAGCTCGCTTGGCTTCGGGTCGTTCCCAGCAGCTCTTTTGGTCGCGCTATTCACACTCGCTTTCGCTGTGCCTGCACGCCAGAGGCGTTTAGACGGAGCTGATAGGAACACTCGTTGGCTCGTTCTGCAAAAAGCACACCGTCAGGGAGTAAACTCCCCTCCGATTCGTTGTAGGCAAGATAGTTTCAGGTTCTATTTCATCGCCCTCACCGGGCTACTTTTCACCTTTCCCTCACGGTACTAGTTCACTATCGGTGATGTAAAGTATTTAGCCTTTCCGGATAGTCCCGGAAGCTTCCCACGGGATATTCGTGTCCCGAGGTACTCAAGAAAAATAGCAAGGAGCATAAAGGTAGTTTTCGAATACGGGGCTTTTACCCTCTTTGGCCGTCCGTTCCAGGGACGTTCTTCTAACCACTTTATCTAAATATTCTCCCTCAGAAATTATTATTAAATCACCTCGCAATTTCGGGGACCCCACTATCGAGATCTCCAAAATCGCGTAGCGCTTAAAAACAACTCCCGACACTATAGTCTTACAACACCCCATACATAAAGCATAGGGTTTAGGCTCCTCCCTTTTCGCTCGCCGCTACTAAGGGAATAAACTTGCGTTCTCTTTTCCTCCGCTTACTGAGATGTTTCACTTCAGCGGGTTCGCTTCTGATCTTACGACCAGACGATCTGTGTTTCCACAAACCAGGTTTCCCCATTCGGAAATCCCCGGATCAAAACATGCTAAACTGTTCCCCGAGGCTTATCGCAGTCACGCCACGTCCTTCATCGCCTTTACATCCCAAGGCATCCACTACCTGCCTGTAATTACAATTATTCCTGTTGCTAGCAGATTATACCCATTATTCAATTGGCAATGTGCTGACATGAGGAACAAAAAACCGCTTTCGTGGCGGCATCATACTACAAGAAAAACCCTCTGGTTCTCTTAGCCACTTTGTGGTTGCAAAAGTTTTTGCTTATTTCTCATGTCTTAAATAAGTATATGCTATAGCGCGATTGATGTCAACTCATCCCTGTTTTAAAAAACCACCCCGCCAAAAAACGGGGTGATTTAAGCTCAATAAAGAGACCCTTAACAACTCAAGCAGTTGACTTTTTACCCTCTCAATTTCTTACTCATGTCTTGTAGCCATTGGCCTGCTACCTCTTTTCCTCCCAAGCCAAATGCCAGACCACCAGCCACGACAACCAATGCTACCAAACCGGTAAACAAAGTCTGCCAAAGAATTGGGGTAATACCGAGTTGAGTTAAGATTGCAATTGCAGCAAAGATCCAGATAGACCATCGTACAATTACACCAACCATGTGTGCCTGCCCTACCTGAGCTGACTCCACTGCAGCTCTCAATACCTTCTCTACGATATCTGCGATAATCACAGCTACCACGAAAATCAATGAGGCAACCAAGACATTAGGCAAATATGCGAGAACATCCGTGATAAAAGCAGCAAGTTGATTCAATCCAAGAACTTCAACTGAGGCCAAAAGAAATACGATAACAAGCACCCATTTAAAGATAGCACCAATGAATCCTGAAGGATCCACCTTTAAATCTGCCTTTTCAAGAGCGTTCTTCCAGTTTCCTCTTTCAAAAATCTGATTGAATTTAATTTTCTTTAAAATGTCGCCTACTAAGCGCCCTACTCCAGATGCGATGAACCAACCAATAACAAAGATAACCAAGGCTCCTACCAAAGCTGGCAAAAAGCCAATGAATCCCTGCAAAAGATCTTGTAAACCATTTAAAGTAATTGCGTACCAATCGAGAATCATATGTTTTTTGTATATTTTTTAATTATATAAAGTATTTCCGACCTTTTCTTAGATTATAATAGTATACCAAGAGCCAAAGAACCTGTCTTGTGGATAACTTTTCCCATTAAAAACCCTCTTTTAAGCCACCCATAATCTCTGCTATCTGTGCTTTTTGAGGGTGAATCACCTTCAACCCAATACCTATCCCCCTCTCTTTTTACAATACGTTTTATGAGAAGCAGATTTTGCTTTTTAGGGTGTCTGACCAAAACAACATGTCCTATCTTAGGTTTAAAAAATAGATAGGACATCCTATCTATTACAACAAAAGCGCCGTCTTTGACCCAGGGCTCCATACTTTGCCCTCTGACCTTAAAATAGGAAATCATTACGTTTTCTTTGCGGCTTCTGCCTTTTTAAAAATCCCTGCTATCTCATCTACCGCAGTTTTTAGGGCCTTAGCCGTGTCCATACTCACCTCCTGCTTTACCTTACTACAAAGCTTTGTTGCCTTCCAAAAAGTTTCGTGCAAGCTAGGAAACATTGCAACATGTTCTTCCTTAAAATAGTCTGTCCATAGAATTAAGAGTTGTTCTTTTACGATTTGAGCATGCTCCTCTTTTATCTGAGTAAATCTTGAAATTCCATGAACATCTTTTATATCTGCTTCCTGTAACTTCTCTACCATACGAATCACAGTTAAAGCTGCAGTTTGTGCTGGTTCTGGAGTATAGATGCCACAAGGAATATCGCAGTGAGCAAATACTTCCTTTGCGGGAATGAGACGATTTAAAAGATTAAAAAATAAGTATGTCATAAAATAAATATCTCTTTAAGCCTCCCGCAAGAACAGGAGGCTGAAAAGAAGTATCAATTACTTCATTATTCCTACCATCTTGGCGAGCTTGTATATAGCTGCAAGCCCTATGAGGGTATATACAGCCTTGGATCCCAAAGCGGCAGTTCCTCCAAAAATAGTAGCGACAACATCCAAGTTGAAGAGTCCAACCAACGCCCAGTTTAGACCACCAACAACCAAGAGAATACCAACTACCATGCCCATTGTGTTTTTTTGAATCATTTTAATATAGTTTACTTTAAAAATACTGAAAACGACCTTTTGCGCGTTAGATTATTATACCAAACATGGAGGACAAGCAATAGGCTACCCTGTGGAAAAGTATCTTCCCTATCTACATAGGGCAGGTATTTGCCACATTCTCGTCTTTCTTGGAACCATGTTCTGAAACTTCCATTGCAAGACCCATCTCTTCTCCTATTTTCTTTGTAATCTCATCTGATGATATTTTCGTTTCATCAAACGTGACATCTATTGCGCGTTCTTCATATCTCACTTTTACCTCTTTAACTCCCGAAATTGACATCACAATTCCCTTCATAGTACCAGGAATTGACGGACACCCGATTCTGGAGGGATGAAACGTAAGTGTTTTAATCACAATATGGTATTTAAATTTATTTGGCTTTTTCCAAAAGGGGAAGAGAAAGAATAAACGTGCTTCCCTCTCCTTCGCGACTCTCAAAAGAAAGAGTCCCCTTGTGACGTTTAACGATGTTATAAGATACATACAGACCAAGCCCAGTTCCTGAAGTTTCTGCAAGCTGAGCATTTGCTGCCCTGAAAAACTTGGTAAACATTCTATGAAACTGTGCCTTGGGAATACCAATTCCCGTATCTCTTATCTCTATTATAAGATACTTTTTATCTATGAAGGCTCGCATCGTTACCTTGCCTCCTGGGATCGTATACTTAATAGCATTATCAATAAGGTTATCAAGCACAATTCCAATCTTTTCTATATCAAGTCTTAAAAAAGGAAGGTCAGCTTCTGGCAACTGGAGCATAAACTCTATGCCTTTTTCCTTGGCCATTAACTCATAGTTCTTAACTGTTTGTTTCAATATTGGAGTCAGTGCTTGAATTTTAAAAATAAACCCAAATTTCCCCTCTTCAAGACGCGCGGTATCCAATAAATCATTGATAAGCTCTATGAGTCTATATGTTGAGACAAGACCATCTGCAACAAATTTCTTTTGGTCCTCGTCCAACGTGCCAACTTCTTCATTTAAAAGAGCGTTCAGAGTCCATTTAATTCCCGTAAGAGGGGTTCTCAATTGGTGAGCTGCAACAGACACAAATTCTGACTTTATTGAATCGAGCTCTCTTAATCGTTCATTTGTCTCCGTGAGCTCCAAGTCTCTTCTGACCAATGTCTTTGCTACTTCGTCGGATTCTTTGTTGCGCTCTTTTAACGCAAGATTAAGGGAGATGAGTTTATTTTCTTTTTGGGAAAGAAGTTTTAATGAGCGTGCATTCTCATAACGCAGCTTTTCTAATTGTTTGTTTGTGCGCTTAACTAAGACAAAACCAAAAACAATAACGCTAAACACAACAGCTCCAAAAATAAAGAAGAGGTTCATTCTCCCACAGCAAGCATCACAACAGTTTCATTGTAAAATTTTGATACGATCTTATCCGCATCTCGAACCTCTCCTTTTATAGGAGCTATTTCCCCATACGTATAGAATCCAAGCAAAGGAACGTCGTTGCCAATAATTTTCATCACCGCTTGAATTTCATCATTTGCTTTTTGAGCAAATAGCTTTTCTCTGGCAATGCAGTTAAACATGAGTATAAATTTTGGCTTTGCTCCCTTCTCTTCAAAATCTCGCATAAGCTTTCTTGCTGCATCTTCGGCCGCCTCTATCGCCTTCTCCTTACTTCCAATCATGAGCCTTACCTCTGACCCTTCTGGAATCTCAGCAGCACACGTAATAGCTCCATTTTCATCTGCCGTAATAGGATCTCGAATCAAATATTCATCAAGATCGCTCACCTTAATTCCCAAAGGATATGTAATTGCCAAACGAGCTAAAGGCTCGGTTTTTAAGTCTTTTGCTCGCTCTCCAAAATAATCTTCATAGATACGAATAGCAGGCTTATTATCCAGCTCATACACTACAGAGCCTTTTGATTTCGTAACAATCATTGGGCTACCAATTGGCATCCAACCATGCCGCACTCCAGCTCCCATAACAAAATCCCCAGAAATACCAAGTCCAGTAACGCCGCCTGAAACAACCTTATCATCTTTGTATTGATAGGTTTTTTCAAACAAAAAATCGTCACCAGCAGCTCCCCCCAATACTGGAAAATGCTCTCCTAGTACATCTAACACTCCTCTCACAATATCAGCTCCATTCCCTGAAAGTACATCTGGGAACATCAAAAATACTTTGAGCGGCTCTTTTGCACTCGCTTGAATTTCTTTTGCAACGCTCTGCCCCGCTTCTCGCGCTCCATCTTTTATCCTCTCTTTAAGCCCAGTATAGAAATGAAGCTTATCTGAAGAAATTGCCATTACACCAACCGAATTTTCAGCAGGGCCTGCATTCGTGATACTTCCCGCATCGCTGCACCCAACAAGCAAGGCATTCCCGCTTGCTTCGCGCACACCACGGATTACCTCCTTTGGATCAAGCTTAATTGAGGAAAATACAATAACTAAATCCGCCTTCTCTCCTCCTAGCTTCTCAAGTGCAACTTGGCATGCCTCAAATCCTGTCTCAAAAGGATCTTTCCCTGAACTTTGTCCAACTCCAGCTTGTATTGCCATAATAATATATATGTATGTTATCTATTTTTAAGTATATTCTCGACTTTTTTTAAGATTTCACCAGGAATTGTATTTGATTTTATAATATAGTCTACCGCACCCCTCTCTTTTCCTTTTTCAATCTCTTCTTTTTGTCCAAGGTTTGAGACGATAATCACAGGTATATCTTTGGTCGCATCGTCTTTTTTAAATTCATCTAAAAGCTGAAATCCATCAACATCAGGAAGAATAATATCTAAAAGTATTAAATCAATCTTTTCGTCTTTAAGTATCTTTCTTGCCTCTCTTGCATTCACAGCTACGAAAACCTGATGGTTCTTTTTTGCGAATGTTCTTTCAATAGAATGTGCGATAATCTTCTCATCTTCTATTAAAAGAATGCGGCTTATGGCAGGAGAGATTGTTTTTGTCTCCTCTTTAAATACCGCATCCACCTTTTCTACAACCACATCTGGAGTAAAGTTCACTTTTATTAGATAATCTCTTGCCCCCAAATCTATTGCCCGTTTAAGCTGCACAGACTGAACAGAGTTTGAAATAATAATAATGGGTAAATCAGGCAAAACATGCTTTTCTTTCAATTTCTTTAAAATACTAAGACCACTCAAACCGGGAAGCAGCATATCAAGAAGAACAAGATCTGGATTTGAAGTAAGAATGGTTTCCAGTCCTTTTTCTCCATCATATACCACTTTTACCTCATACCCCGAGCGTTTTAATCTTAGTTCAATAAGATTGGCAATTGTTTTCTCATCTTCTACAAGAACAATCATTTTTTTCTTTTCAGCCATTGTATGATTATATAATATTTTTCATGTTCTGCAAAACCTCTACATAAAATGAGGTTGAAATCTATAGCTTTTTAAGGTAAG
>CAJXJI010000004.1 GCA_913054235.1 uncultured bacterium | reverse complement strand
CTATTACAGAAGAGGCCTCACTTTTTTTATACATCGCCATATAGGCGGTTTTTTGTTTGAGTTGATTAAAGCATAGTATTGTGCTATGTTTTTTTTAGTTCTAATTACTGCCGCCGCAGGAGTCTCTATATGGTAAAAGCTACGGCAACAAGTCTAGACGAACAAAAAAAAGAAGCTGAGAGGAATGCCATAGCAAATAGACATAGGCTTGGTGATTGGATAGAAAACCAAGGAACATTACAGTCTCGGTGTATGAATGGGATCTGTAGAGCAACTGCCACAATAGGTACTTTGGAGTGGAGTACTATTAGTGGCTCTGCGACCTGGGCAAACAAACTCCTACCGTGTCCGTATCTATACTGAGCCTCGGAGACGTTCTTAGAGCGTCTCCTTTTATTTCACCAAATCGAAATAGGCTTCTTCTCTTTATACATCGCCATATGGGCGGTTTTTTCGTATTTGACGATTTTATATTTATCAGATTACGGTCCTATACATTTGACAAATTGCTCGCTTTTGATAGAAAGTGGGTAGTACCCAGGCAATAAACCATTGCGTTGGAGGAGATATGGTAGATAAAAACCAAGAGAGACTTCTTGAGCTTGCAAGCGAAGCTCTTCTTGACGGAGACCACACTCTTTCCTCGGGGAAAAAGAGTCCTTATTATTTTGATGGTCGCAAAGTAACTCTTTCTTCTGAGGGGGCGGCTCTTGTAGGCGAGATGTTCTGGAAATCCATTGCAAAATTTCAACTAGATGCAATTGGAGGACCAATCTTTGGCGCAGTTCCAATCGTGCTTGCGACCGTGCTGACAGCTCGTTTTAATGGGGCACAACTAGATGGATTCGCGGTCCGTCAAGAGCAAAAAGAACATGGCACACAGAAGCGTATTGAGGGGGCCATTCCTCGTGAATCAAGAGTAGCTATTGTTGACGACACAGCAACCACGGGGGATTCACTCCTTGAGACAATAGAGGTTGCAGAAAACGCAGGGTACCGCATACTGTGCGTAATTGTCTTGCTTGACTGGGGATGTGGAGCTTCTCAAAAAATACGCGACCGAGGATACAACCTTCAATCATTCCTAGAAGGGAACCTAGAGATTGGAGAAATATCCATAGCCCCCAATAGGTCTCACTAGAGACCTATTTTTATTGATTAATTGTGCCAATAGTGTCTCTTGTTTTTGTGGATAACTTTCCCTTGATTTTATGAGAATTTTAAGGTAAAATAGGGCTATGGTAAAGTCCCTGATAACGCTTGAAAATGAGGCCAAAAAGGCACTCAATGGAGCAAAAAACCTCAAAGAATTAGATGGGTTTTTTCGTGTATATTTGGGCAAAAAAGGAGAGATTACTTTACTCTTAAAATCTTTAACAAAGCTTACAGCGCAAGAAAGAAAAAAGCAGGGAAAAGGAATTAATGTACTTAAAGGAAAGATTCAACAGTTGTTTAAGGATAAAACACAAGAGTTAAAGCAAGAAGAAATATCTTCTAATGCAAAAGGAGATTGGCTAGACATTAGTATTCCAGGAATAAAAATTAAACAAGGGAATCTCCATCCCTTAACCCAGGTACAAAGGAGAGCACAAGATATTTTTCGTTCTATGGGGTTTGCGGTAGTTAAGGGTCCAGAAGTTGAGAGCGAGTGGTATAATTTCGATGCTTTAAATATGCCACCTGATCACCCTGCAAGAGAAATGTGGGATACATTTTGGTTAAAACAAAAGAAGCGTTCAATAAATACAAAGGAGAACTTTCTTTTGCGAACCCATACGAGCCCTTTGCAAGTAAGATACATGCAACAGCATAATCCGCCTTTGCGCATTATAGCTCCAGGGCGTGTATTTCGATACGAAGCAACAGATGCCAATCATCAAATTAACTTTTATCAACTAGAAGGATTGATGATAGGAAAAAATGTTTCAGTAGCTAATTTTCGTGCTATGATTCAAGAGTTTTACGAAAAGTTTTTTTCAAAAAAAATTGCAATTCGCCTTCGTCCTAGTTATTTCCCATTTACTGAGCCTTCCTTTGAAGTAGATATGACTTGTCTGGTATGTAATGGAAAGAAATGTAAATCTTGCGGGCATAGTGGTTTTATGGAAATGATGGGGGCTGGCATGGTACACCCTAATGTTTTTCGTGCAGCGGGATATAATCCAAAAAACTGGCAAGGATTTGCATTTGGTATGGGAATCGATAGATTAGCAATGATGAAGTACAAGGTAGAAGATATTCGCCTTTTTTATGGAAAAGATATGAGATTTTTAACACAATTTTAATATGTTATTTTCTCTAAACTTTTTAAAAGAACACATCCAAGGACAACTTCCTGGCCCAGAAAAACTGGACGAGCTTCTCAATATGCATATCTTTGAAGTTGAAGGAAAGGAGAAAAAGGGCAAAGATTGGATATTTAATATTGATATACTCCCGCATCGTGGGGATGCAGCCTCGCATCGCGGTTTGGCAAGAGAACTTGCCGCTCTTTTACCCAGGAAAATGACAACACTTCCTGTGAAGATTTTAAAGAAAGAAAAAGGAAGCTTAGCCCCTCTTCGTGTTAAGGTACAATCTCCTTTTGTGCGTCGCTACTCTGCTTTAGTGCTGGAAGGAATTCAAATTACCAAATCGCCTCAATGGCTTCAGGATCGCTTGGAACTTTTAGGTATTAACTCTATCAATAATATAGTGGATATTACCAATTACATTATGATAGAGCTGGGCCAGCCTCTCCATGCTTTTGATTACGATACATTAAAAAACCATCAAATGCTTATTCGAGAGGCAAAGGAAGGAGAGAGCGTAGATACGTTAGACGATCTTACTTTTAAACTTCCCAAAGGAGCTTTGGTTATTGAGGACAAAGATCGCTTAATTGATCTTGCTGGTATTAAAGGAGGTAAGTATAGCAGTATTCAATCTAATACTAAAAATGTTGTACTTCAAGCTGCATCTTTTTCAGGAAAGCATATTTATGAGACAAAAAAGCAGCTTGGGTACACAACAGAAGCTGCAGACCTATATTCACGCGGATTAGATCCTAATGCGACGCTGATTGCTCTTGCACGTGCTGTAGAACTTCTAAGTAAGCAAGGAAAAGTAAGAATTGTGCAAGTGGTAGACATATATCCAAAAAAGGAACTCGCAAAAAAAATCTTGTTTGACCCAGCTTTACTTGAGCAATACTTGGGGGTGTCTATTCCAAAAACTATTGCAATACAAATTCTAAAGCGCCTAGGATTCATAGTAAAAGAAAAAAAGGATACTTGGGAAATTATTGTTCCTACATTCAGGCAGGATATTAACGTACCAATAGATATTATAGAAGAGATAGTGCGCATGTATGGATACGAGAAGATTAACCCTATTTTTGCTGTAAGTTCAATTTTACCATCAATTGAAAATCCAATTGCCCGCCTGCAAGAACAATTACAAGACACCTTGGTTAAGGCAGGATTTAGCGAAATTTACAGCTACTCTTTTATTGGAGAAAAAGACTTGCAAACATTTCGCTATACCCCAAAAGATGCTAAGGCTTTAGTTGAGCTTCAAAATCCCTACAGTGAAGAGTATAAATATTTACGGGCTAATCTGCTAGAAAATCTTTTAAAAGTAGTAGAGGAGAACACAAGACGTTATGCGGGGAAGGATATTTATGTGTTTGAACTAGGAAAGGTATTTGAAAATACACAACAGAAAATTGCAGAGTCGGACCTTATAACTGGTGTTATTAATTTACCTAAAAAAAACGATCAGGCGGCATTTGCGCAAGCAAAAGGCGTGGTAGACTTTTTACTAAGTCGTCTTGGAATTTCAAACTCTTGGTATGATAATTATCATCAAACACCTCTACATTCTCGCACTTCACTATGGCATGGCGATAAAATAGCTGAAATAAAAATTGGACAAAAGAAGATTGGATTTCTTGGTATCGTGGAACCTTCCATTACCTCAAATTTAAAACTCAAGGGAAGCGTTGCTGCGTTTTCCTTGGATATACAAGAACTTCTACCTCTCATTGCAAAAGAGTATGAATATCGTCCCATTCCTCGCTTTCCTGCGGTTTTACGGGATCTTGCAGTGCTTGTTCCACGAACAACCAAAGTCATTGATGTTATGAATATTATACAGATCAAAGGAGCCCAGCTCATAGACAATATTGATCTTTTTGATATGTATGAAGGAGATCAAATTCCTGACGGTAAAAAAAATCTTGCCTTTCATATAATCTATCAGTCCGCGCAACGAACCCTGACTGCAGATGAAGTAGATGAGGTGCAAAAAGAAATCATTTCAACCTTAGAAAAGAATCCTGCATGGGAAGTACGTAAATAATATAGTTAATATAGAAAATATGGCAAAACAACAAAAAGAAATAAAAAAGAGCAAAAGCGTATCAGACTATGAAGCCAAGGATATTACCGTATTAGAAGGTTTAGAGGCCGTACGGAAGCGTCCTGCAATGTATATTGGCTCCACTGGCCTTGATGGACTTCATCATTTGGTATGGGAAGTGCTTGATAATAGTATTGATGAGGCCATGGCAGGATATGCAAAAAACATTGAGGTTACTTTGCTTCCTAATAACCAAGTGCAGGTTATTGATGATGGAAGAGGAATTCCTGTTGAAAAGCATCCGCAAACCAAAAAATCAACTTTGGAAACCGTTATGACAATCTTACATGCTGGAGGAAAGTTTGGTGGAAAAGCATATCAGGTTTCAGGAGGTCTTCATGGTGTGGGAATTTCTGTGGTAAATGCCCTTTCTATCTATTTGAAAGCCGAGGTATGTAGAGACAGTGTTCATTACCAGCAAGAGTACTCCAAAGGAAAACCCAAGAGTGAGGTTAAAAAAGTAGGGAAATGCAAAGAATCTGGTACCAGAATTCTTTTTGAGCCGGATACTGAAATCTTCAAAGAAATTAAATTTGATAAAAAACGTATCTTAAGTCATCTTAGGCAGCACGCTTACCTTACCTCTGCTATTAAAATAACTCTTGTTGATGCGCGAGAGGACGAAAAAGAATCCTATTCTTTCTACTTTGAGGGTGGATTAGCTTCCTATGTTCCTTATCTTATTCGGGGAAGAACTCCAAAACACGACACCATTTTTTATGTGAATGGAGAGAAAGAAGATATGGTGGCTGAAATTGCATTTCAATATACCGAAGAATTTGAAATGATGGAGGAAAGTTTTGCCAATAACATCTACACTTCAGAAGGTGGGACCCATCTTACTGGATTCCGCTCCGCTTTAACGCGAACCTTAAACGATTATGCAAAAAAGAATAACTTTTTGAAAAACGAGGAGGCACTTACTGGAGAGGATGTACGCGAAGGCATAACCGCAGTGATTTCAGTAAAACTCCATGATCCTCAATTTGAAGGACAAACCAAAACAAAACTAGGGAATCCTGAAGCAAAGAATGCGGTAGAAAGTGTTATGTCAGAAGCCCTAACGGACTACCTTGAGCGGAATCCCTTGGACGCAAGAGCCATTATTGAAAAGTGTATTATTTCTTCCAAGGCAAGAAAAGCAGCAAAGGCTGCCAGACAAACTGTACTACGAAAAGGAATACTTGAAGGTTTAGCATTGCCAGGAAAGCTTGCTGACTGTTCTTCCAAGGACCCAGAAGAGTCAGAGCTCTATATCGTAGAGGGTGAGTCAGCTGGAGGCTCAACAAAGCAAGCACGCAATAGAAGATTCCAAGCAGTATTGCCTTTGCGCGGAAAAATCTTAAATGTAGAACGCGCCAGACTAGATAAAATATTAACTTCGAAGGAAATTCGAGCTCTCGTGATTGCTCTTGGGACTGCTATTTCAGAGGACTTTGATATTGAAAAAATCCGATATCAGCGTATTATTATTATGACTGATGCTGATGTGGACGGCTCGCACATCAGAGCTCTGCTCTTAACGCTGTTTTTTAGGTACTTCCGTCCCATTATTGAGAGAGGATATCTGTATATTGCCCAACCTCCTCTATATCAAATTCAACAAGGAAAGAATATACAATACGCATTTTCTGATTCGGATCGAGACAAGATTATGGGTGAATTGAAGAAACAAAAAGGCACTGCAACAATCAACGTACAACGATATAAAGGGTTAGGAGAAATGAACGCTGAACAACTATGGGACACTACTATGGATCCTGCTCACCGTGTTCTCTTTCAAGTTACCATAGATAACGCCAGAGAGGCAGATAAAATCTTTGATGTACTCATGGGGAATGAAGTTGCTCCAAGAAAGAAGTTCATTCAAACCTATGCTAAGTCTGTTAAGAATCTTGACATTTAATTAAGTTTTGGGTATAGTTGAAAACTAAAGTAATGATCAACCCACTTATAAAAATTGGGACATTTATCAAGGAAGCCCAAAGCGAGGCAAAAAAAGTAGACTGGCCTACGCGCCAAAAAACCTTGCAAGACACTCTCTTGGTAATTATATTTTCGGTAGCTGTTGCCGCGTTTTTGAGCACATTTGATCTTTTGTTCGGTAATCTCTTGGAAAGATTTATTTTGTAATGGCAAAACAGCAAACAATACAAGAGAGAAATTGGTACGTTATTCACACTTACTCTGGCTATGAAGATGCTGTAGCTCGCTCACTTAAACAACGAGTTGAATCTTTAGATATGGAGGATAAGATTTTTCAGGTTTTGGTTCCAAAAGAGAAAAAGATTAAAATAAAAGGAGGAAAGCGTAAAACCGTAGAAGAGAAGATTTACCCTGGGTACGTGTTAGTAGAGATGATTGTTACTGACGATTCATGGTATATTGTCAGAAATACCCCCAATGTTACAGGATTTGTAGGAGCTGGAACTACTCCTATCCCTGTTTCAAAAGAGGAGATCGATTCCTTAAAGGAACGTACGGGACAGGAAGCTCCGCAATACGATATTAGTTTGGTTAAGGGAGATACCGTAAAGATTATTGATGGTCCTTTCAAGGACTTTGATGGCAAAGTTTCAGAGATTGATCAAGAGCGAGGGAAAATAAAGGTTTTAGTAAACATGTTTGGGAGAGATACCCCTGTAGAATTACATTCATTACAAATTCAAAAAATCTAGTATGGCAAAGAAAATAAAAGCACAAGTAAAACTGCATATTAAAGCAGGAGAGGCAACTCCAGCTCCTCCTGTAGGACCAGCGCTCGCTCCC
Organism: uncultured bacterium; assembly: GCA_913054235.1. Classification (GTDB taxonomy): domain Bacteria; phylum Patescibacteriota; class Minisyncoccia; order Minisyncoccales; family UBA10102; genus 01-FULL-49-22b. Next base: position 24,656 of record CAJXJI010000004.1, on the reverse strand, counting down.
CATGGACTTAATATGGGTGAGTTTTGTCAAAAGTTCAATGATGCAACTCGCGCAATGCAGGGATTTAAGATTCCAGTAGACATTATAATATATGAAGACAGAAGCTATGACTTCATCGTTCATCAGCCCCAAGCATCAGAACTTTTAAAGAGAGCTGCAGGTATTAAAAAAGGGTCAGGAACTCCAAATAAGACAAAGATTGCAAAAATAACAAAGGCACAGCTGAAAGAAGTGGCAAAACAAAAAATGCCAGACCTTAATACAGATAATTTAGAAGCTGCAGTAAAGACCATTGAAGGTACTGCAAAAAGTTTGGGTATTACAATAGAATGATACTTTCTGATAGAGATATAAAGGCTGCCATTGTTGAAGGGAAAATAACTATTTCTCCTACTCCAAATTATGATGAACAGTTGGGTCCTTGTTCTTTGGACTTACATTTGGGCAACACCATGAAGGTGTTTAAAACAACTCCCTATCCATACTTGGACTTAAAGCGTGAGATCAACTTTGAGGAACTAATGGATGAAGTTCAAGTAAGTGAAGGAGGTCCTTTTATCTTGCAACCAGGGGCCTTTGCCCTAGCAGTTACCAAAGAGGAGTTTACTTTGCCAGAGGATATTATGGGAAGATTGGACGGCAGGAGCTCACTTGGACGTCTTGGTATAGTAGTGCACTCTACTGCAGCTCGCTTCGACCCAGGATGGTCAGGAAAGGCTGTTATGGAGCTTGGTAACCTTGGTCCCAGTCCCGTCATTTTATATGAAGGAATGCGTATTTGTGCGCTTACGTTTGAAACCTTAACTTCACCAGCCGAAGAATCTTATTCAAAGAATGATAAGAGAAAATATAATCACCAAAAAAATCCTCAGGCAAGTAAGATAAATAAAGAGTTTAGAGGTTAGTTTGATCTATCTGCTCTTTTTCGTAGAGTCCACCCGCCACGGTTAATTCACCTTTAACAGCTGGATGCGAATCATAATTTTCAAGCACTACGAGATCTGGCGTAAAATCAGCCAGGCTTTTTATTTTTTCATCAATCTTTACCTGTGGGAAAAGTCTTGGTTCACGACTTAATTGTTCTCTTGCCTGATCAACGTGATTTTCATAAATGTGGGCGTCTCCAAAAGTATGTATAAACTCACCTGGCTTTACTTCTAAGATTTGAGCAAGAACAATGACAAGCAAGGCATAACTTGCAATATTAAAAGGGACTCCCAAAAAAAGATCAGCTGTTCTTTGATAGAGCTGCAAAGAAAGCTTACCATCCTTTATAGAGAGCTGATACATATTGTGACAAATAGGGAATCGACAAGCATCTTTAAAAGATGCCATGGTATACAAGTATTCTGGATTCCAAGAACTCACAATAGCATTTCTAGCAAAAGGGTCTTCTTTGAGCTCGTTTATAACCCACTGAAGTTGATCTATGGTATCGCCACGTTTTGTAGGCCATTTTCTCCACATTTCTCCATATATTCGTGGTAATTCCCCATGTTGTTTTGCAAACTCTCCATTTTCTTTTATATTAGCAATAAATTCTTCTTTTGTTAGTTGAGGCATGTCATCTTTCTTTGCGTATATTTTATACGGATAGTCATCCCAAATATGAATATTATTATCAACCAGGTATTTAATATTTGTCTGACCGGATAAAAACCAGTAGAGTTCGTGCAAAACCCCTTTCCAGTACACTTTCTTGGTAGTGAGCAGGGGGAAGTCTTTTGATAGATCATATCGGGTTTGTCTACCAAATACGCTCCAGGATTTTGCTCCTGTACCTCTATCTATATTTTCGGTCCCTTTTTCAAGAACCTCTTTAAGTAAGTTGAGATATTGGTGTTCCTGATGCATTATGATACTATAGCAGGAGCAAGAAATCTGAGCAAACCAGCTTATTATGAAAACTTTTCTCATAGCAGCCCTTAGCGCCGATGGTTTTATAGCTAAAGACTCAGGTCATTTGGCTGATTGGACGAGCAAAGAAGATAAGAAGTTCTTCCTGGAAATAACAAAAAAAGTTGGGGTTATTATCATGGGACAAAATACATATGAGACCATTGGAAAACCTTTGCCCGATAGGTTGAATATTGTATATTCCTACGATAAAAAATATGAGGGAGTAGAAGTTACGCAAAAAAATCCAAAAGAACTTTTAGAAGACCTAGAAAAGAGAGGCTACAGAGAAGTTGTCATTGGAGGAGGCTCTCAAATATATACCATGTTCATGGAAAAAGGATTAGTAGATACGCTCTATTTGAGTGTTGAGCCTGTAATCTTTGGCAAGGGTTTAACACTTTTTAATAAGGAGCTGGACATTAAACTCGAACTTGAAAAGGAATTAAAATTAGGAGAAAAAACGATTCTTTTGGAATATACCGTCATTCATTAACTTTTTATTCATGATACTTGGCATTAAGGAATTACATCGATTAGTAAAAGAAAAAGATCTTGTTACTAATCTTTCAGAAAGAGAACTTGAAAATCCAGAAGGAGCTGGATTTGATTTAAGAATAGGGGAGTTGTATGAGATTTCCGGGCAAGGATTTTTGGGTGTTACCGAAAGAGAGACCCCAGAAATGATCTTGATTGCAAAACATGAAAAAGGAAAGACAACTGAAGTACAATTAAAACCTCATACGTACTATCTTTTAAAGACTATGGAAGATGTATATATGCCAGAGAATCTTTTAGCTATCATGACACCACGCTCCACCTTGTTTCGCTCGGGAGTATATGTCTTTGGCGGACAAGTTCCTCCTGGATATCAAGGTGGATTAAATATGGGTATCTATAATTATAGAGAGACGGATTTCCGCTTGGAAATGGGCGCTCGCGTAGTTCATATTATGTTTTTTGAGGTAAAAGGAGAAGGAAACCTATATCGCGGACAATGGCAAGGAGGAAGAGTAACGACAGACCAAAAGGAAACCCAAGTATGAAAAAGGGTAGATTCATTGTATTTGAAGGAATTGATGGAGCTGGAAAAACTACTCAAACCAAACTCCTGCTCAACTATTTAAAAAAGATGAAGAGGAAAGCAGTATTTATCCACTTTCCCCAATACCAAACCAAATCAGGGGGACTCATTGAAAACTACCTACAGGGACAATATGGAAAGATAGACTCATATCAAGCCTCTGTATTTTATGCAGCAGATCGATTTGATGGGGGATTCCAGATTAAACAATGGCTCAAAAAGGGATACATTGTGATAGCTGATCGTTACGTTGCCTCCAATATTGGCCACCAAGGAGGAAAAATTAAAGCAAAAAAAGAACGAGAGAATTTTTTTTACTGGTTATATGACTTTGAGTACAAACTCTTTAAAATTCCAAAGCCTACAATATCTTTTCTTTTAACGATGCCACCCCGTATTGCCCAAAAACTAAAAATAACAATTGCAAAAAAGAAAGGTGAAAAGCTTGATATTCACGAAAAGAACCTTCTGCATCTTAAGAATGCGGAGCGTGCGTATTTGCACGCAACAAAAGTATTCCCTAGAGACTTTCGTATTATTGAAACCATGAAAAATAAAAAACTACGTTCCCCAAGTAATATTCATCAAGAAATTCTAGGTCAGATACAAAAACTCCTATGAACTATATCCCTACTATCGGGCTTGAAATACATGCGGAACTCAAAACTAAGAGCAAAATGTTTTGCTCTTCTTTAAATGACCCACAAGAAAAACATCCAAACGTAAACATTTGCCCCATTTGTATGGGCCACCCAGGAACTCTTCCCGTTGCAAACAAAGTTGCAATCCATGAAGTACAAAAAGTAGGTCTAGCTCTAAACTGTACTTTAGCTCTGTTCTCCAAGTTTGACCGCAAAAACTACTTTTACCCTGACCTTCCCAAGGGATATCAAATAAGTCAGTATGATCTTCCATTTTGCAGCGAAGGATATCTAGATATCGCAGGAAAAAGAATTCGTATAACAAGAATTCATCTTGAAGAAGATGCGGGAAGACTTATTCATCCTCCAGGAGCTGATTATTCTTTAGTAGACTTTAACCGTGCGGGTGTACCTTTAATGGAACTAGTAACAGAACCAGACATTACTTCGGGGCAAGAGGCAATGGCATTTGCAAAAGAACTCCAAATACTCTTGCGCTATCTTGCAGCTTCAGATGCCAACATGGACAAAGGACAAATGCGAGTTGAGGCTAATGTGTCAGTAAGACCCAATGGGCAAGAAAAATTAGGGACAAAGGTAGAGGTAAAGAACCTGAATTCCTTTAAGTCTGTAGAGCGAGCTATTGCCTTTGAAGCCAGAAGACAATCTGAACTTTTAGAATCCGGGCAAGAAGTTATCCAAGAAACACGAGGATGGGATGATACAAAAGAAGAAACATTTTCCCAGCGCGAAAAGGAAGATGCACATTACTATCGATATTTCCCAGAGCCAGATCTTCCTCCTTTTCGCTTTACCAAAGAAGAATTTAAAGCACTAAAATCAGAAATTCCAGAATTACCTTGGCAAAGAAGAGAACGCTTTAGTAGGGAATATGACCTTGGCACAAGTGAAATTGAGGTATTTGTACAGCAAAAAGATATTGGAGAATACTTTGAAAAAGTGGTTTCCGAACTTGGAATAGATGCAGCAACAGAGAAATTGCAAAAACTTATAAAACTTGCAAGTAACTATATCATCACCGACTTAATTGGAATTTTACAAAAAGCTTCTGTTGTAGGTGAAGATTTCCTCATAACTCCAGAAAACTTTGCAGAGCTTATGCTGCTTATTGAAAAGGGTGAAATTTCAAGTCCCATTGCAAAGCAGGTATTAAAAGAGATGTTCTCCAAAGGAGGGGATCCTTCAATCATCATTGAAGAACAAGGGTTAGCTCAAATTTCAGATACTGCTAGCATTCAAGAAATAGCAAAAGAGATTATTAAGAGTAATCCTAAAGCAGTAGAGGATTACAAAAAAGGTAAAGAAAACGCTTTGCAGTTTTTGGTAGGACAACTTATGTCAAAAACAAAAGGCACAGTCCATCCAGAAGCTGCCCGCACTATACTAGGAGATATCCTTAAAACTTAGCAAAATTAGATTTGTGGCTTCTTTATAATTCTTAACCCAGTAAATACGCTGATCTTTTTTAAACCAAACCATCTGGCGACGCGCAAAATTTTCTGTCGCCTTTGTTGCTTTCTCAATCATCTCTTTCTTTGAGATTTTACCTTGTAAATACTGCGCACTTTCGCGGTACTCCAATCCAAAGCTCTCTATTTTTTTCCAAGATAATCCTTCTTTTCGAAGTTTTTTAATTTCACTTAAAAACCCTTGTTTTAGCATTGCAAGGAAGCGTTTGTGTATGCGCTTTTTTATTTCTTCTTTTGTACGTTTAATGCCTAAGAATAATACAGGATAAGGGAGAGGATCTTTCTTTAAAGAAGACACTGGTTTTCCTGTTGTAAGAACAATTTCAAGAGCACGGATAATGCGTCTTTTGTTCTTTTGCTCTATGCTTTTTGCTCTTGCTGGATCTAACTTCTTAAGCTTCCAAAGAAGTTCCGCAATGCTCAATTTTTCCAATTGTGAACGGAGCTTTTTATCAGGAACAACTTTAGGTAAAACCCAGCCATCCACAACAGAGTAAATATATTGAGGGCTGCCTCCTATAAGAATAGGCACGTGTTTTCGCCTAAAAATGCCCAAAATAGCCCTGTAAGCTGCCTTTTGGTACGAAACCACGCTATATCCCTTCTTTGGAGAAACAACGCTCAAAAGATGATGGAGTATGCCTTTCATCTCTCCTTTTTTAATCTTTGCAGTCCCAATATCCAATCCTTTATAAACCTGACGCGAGTCAGCTGAAATAATTTCGCCATGAAACTTTTTTGCTAGCTTTATCGCAAGCTCACTCTTCCCGGAAGCAGTTAATCCTACAATAGCGATAAGTTTCTTTTCCATATCAATACAAACTTAGTTTTACCTAAGCTATGTAAGTCTTAGTTAAGTTAGAACTAATGAACTTCTTCTCGTTTTTCTCGAAGAAACGAGCGCCATTGTTCTAGGAATTCTACAAATACCTGAAAAGGGACTTCAATTAAAAAGTTGAAAATAACGATAAGGACATTATAGCGTGCAACCTGATGTGAAAGCCATCCGCCTGTATGAATAATGGGGAGTGAAAATAAATCAAAAATAGTATAGACAAATCCTTGTTTTTCCTTCCCAAGCAAGAGTTCTCTACTTCGCTGCCTTATCTTCGTTCCGGTAAATGCAATCAGGGAGATAAAGGCCAAAAATATGATAATAGAGAGAACGCTGAAATTTACTTGCCATAATATCCAGGAAATAATACCAAAAGAGAGTAAGAAACTTAACAAGTAAATAGTGTTTATAGATTTTTGAATCATGGGTCGCCTGCGCTTAATTAAAGGTATCTCCAATATCTCTCCATTTTGTTTCCCGTAGGTAATTTTCATAACTGCCATCATGAGTCGTTGGAAGTTCTCTTGTGTTGTTGTTTTGGTACTTAAAACAAGAAGCAACATGAGCAGAGGAGGAACCACAACGCTTATAAGTAATGTCATTTGATTAAAGTCTCCAGTAACATACTTATCTAAAGGAATTTCAATACTAAAAGCAAGTAGAACCTTGGTAAGAAAAACCGAAATAGTACTATATATAGCTGCTCTTTGCATTCTGCCCTTAAGTTTTTTCAATCGTATATTATAGTTCTCTTGAACAGCACTCTCCAATGAAGTGGCGTCTGAACTTAACTGTTCAAAGTCTCCTGGATGTTCAGCTAAAATATCACCTATAATCAAATATGGAGAATCATATTTTTCCATAAGTTGGTACAGTCGCTCAGCTAAAGGATGATGAACAATCTTATGTAGTTCATTTTTTACCAAAGGAAGTTTTGCGGCTAACTGCTTTAAAGTTTCGCTGCTGGGATTATTCCAATCTGAATATTTCCTTTCCAGTAAGTGATGCATGATGGTAGCTTCATCCAACTTAAAGAGAGCTCGCTCTACTGCAACAGAAATTTGAAGGCTTTTCTCTTCTGCTGTAATATTGATTGATTCTTGAAGTCGCACCCGCTCTTCCATGTCTTGAGCCATAAACTCAATTAAAGCGCGCTCTCGTATAGGAGGGGCGAGAGCTTCTTCAATTTCAGAAGCTGCAACAGAAAGTAACCACATACGAAGCTCAGCAAGTACTTTTTCAGTTCCGTCTTGTGGACTGTGCTCCAAAAGATAAGAGTACTTTTCAACAGTCTTTTGAATTTCCTCTATTTTTGTTATGGGGACATGCTCATTGGGAAAATGCCCGCCACGAATTAATTCTTGCAAAAAAGGTTCTGCAAAATCTTTTAGTGGCCCAAGGAGCATTCTTCGCTTTAAGATTCTCTCAATGGCAGTCTTTCGCAAAAGATGCTCTTCTCGCCAATCCACCACACCTCGAATCTTTTCGTAAAAAGAAGCAACTTTCGCTGCAACTTCATCTACTACAATAGTAGGAGTACCTTCTTTTATCTGAATGCTGCTATACCATCTTTGATATTCCAGCGCCAATTTTTTTACATCTGGTGCTAATTCCATACGACTAATTCTGACTTGTTTTGAGCTCTTCTGCAAGCTCTTTTATAAAGTTATTAATGCTCATGGGTCCTAAGTCACCTTTTGTGCGTTTTCTTACACTTACAATCGATTTTGCTTCTTCTTTTTCTCCTACTATAAGAAGGTAGGGGATTTTTTGCATTTCCCCTTCACGTATCTTTTTTCCTAGAGTTTCATTTTCATCTCGCAATGCAATACGAAGATGAGGTATCATAGACTGCATTTCATCTTTTACTTTGTTTGCATATGTAACAAACTTATCTGATACCGGTACAATCCATATTTGCTCTGGAGCAAGCCACAAAGGAAAGGCACCAGCATAGTGTTCAATAAGCATTGCCATAAAGCGTTCAATAGAGCCCATAAATGCTCGATGAATCATAACTGGTGTTTTTTTGCTGCCGTCTTGGGAAATATATTCCAAACCAAAACGCTTTGGCATATTAAAATCAAGCTGTATAGTGGAAAATTGCCACTCTCGTCCCAAACTATCCTTTGCCATAAAATCTAGTTTGGGTCCATAAAAAGCTGCCTCGCCTTCAACCTTGGTATAGGGAATTTTATGTTGCTTGAGTATCTCTTCCATTTCGCGTTGTGCTCGCTTCCAAATTAAATCGTCTCCCAAATATGCCTTTTTGTTTTTTTCATCCCGCAAAGATAATCGAATCCAGTGTTCTTTAATGTCCACAGCCTTTATTAATTCTTGCTGAATGCGAAGATTTATATCAATTTCGTTTGCAATCTGATCGTGTCTTAAGAAAGCATGACCATCGTCTTGGGTGAATGCACGCACCCTAGTTAATCCACCCAATTCTCCTGCTTGCTCATCTCGATACACAGTAGTGGTTTCAAAATAACGAACAGGTAAGTCTCGATAGCTGTGAAGCTGCGCCTTGTATATTTGCGTGTGATGTGGGCAATTCATGGGCTTTAATACAAACTCACTGTCCTTTCCTTTGACGTAAAAAAGATCGTCTTTAAACTTTTCTAAATGCCCTGAAATGCGATAAAGGTCAGGTTTGGTGATATGAGGAATCCATACTTGTTGGTATCCATATTTACGTTCAAGATTTTCTATAAAATCAGAGAGCACTTTTCTAACAATAGTTCCCTTAGGGGTAAAAAGAGGGAGACCAGATCCTACAAGTTCAGAAAAGGTAAAGAGCCCCAAGGCCAGTCCAAGTTTTCTGTGGTCTCGCTTTTCAGCTTCCGCGAGTTGTAAAAAATATTCCTGTAGCTCTTTTTTTGTTTGAAAGGAAACGCCATAAACTCGAGTAAGCATAGGGTTCTTTTCATCTCCTCTCCAATAGGCTCCAGCCACGCGAGTCAGTTTAAAAGCATCTAAAGGCAGTTCTTTTGTGTTTTTCACGTGACCTCCTTTGCATAAATCCAAGAATGAACCGCCCATGTAAACCATGCCTACTTTACTATCTCTTTTCCCTTTGGAGAGTTCTTTAATAAGATCGAGCTTAAAAGGTTGTTTTTCTTTCTTGTAATATGTCTCTGCTTTTTTTGTAAACCAAAGTTCCTTTTTAAATGCAAGGTTTCTCTTTGCCAAAGAGCGCATCTCTTTTTCCAGACGGTTTAAGTCTTTTTGTGAGATATCCACACTGCCAAAGTCATAATAGAAGCCATGTTCAATGGTAGGGCCAATACCAAGCTGAGCTTTTGGATAATGCTTCTTTATCCCAGCTGCTAGAAGATGAGCAAATGAATGTCGTATATTCTCAATATCTTTTTGTGATTCTTTTTTTGACATATCCATGTTCTATCACACAGCTGTTAATTCTTCAATCTCTTCTGCAATGAATTTTTGAACACCATGGTACGTATTCAATCTTCCTACCACTAAAACAATCTTATTTTCTTGTACAATATCTGGATATTTATCAATAAGAGAGGGGAATACCACAACCTCTATTTTATCTGTTAAATCCTCTAGACCCAGAAAAAGCATGGGCTTTCCTGCTTTTGTAATAATGCGCTTAATGGAAGAAATAATACCTCCAATGCGAATTTGCGGTGTTGAAGATCCTGACTGGGAATCCTGATCTGCAATTTTTGCTATGGAAAATGCCTTTTTCTCCAGCAAATTCTTTACGCTCGCTAAAGGATGAGAGCTTACATATAATCCTAGTAGCTCTTTTTCCCATTGAAGTTTTAAGTTTTCATTTACCTCATCTGCCTCCTCTAGCGGAAGTTCAATTGGGGTCTGGGAACTTGAAGAAAACAAAGACTGCTGCGCCCCATTTTTCATCTTAAAGCTTTCACGCGCTACTTGAAGCAAGCGCTCTAAATTAAAGAGAAGCTTGTTTCGTTCCGCAAACGCATCGAAAGCTCCAGACTTAATTAAACTTTCCAAAGATTTCTTATTTAAATTACTTGAACTTATCCGGGAAATAAAATCCTGCATACTTTTATACGGGCCACTTTTCTTTCGTTCCTCAATAATTGCTTCTACAATGCCTTCTCCTACATTCTTTATTGCAAGCAAACCAAAACGAATTTGATTTTTATCTGGAACCACTGAAAAGTTGCTAAAACTTTCATTGATGTCTGGAGGCAAAACTTCAATCTTCATCTTTTTTGTTTCATCAATAAGAAAGGCAATGCGCTCAATATCGTTTCGATCCGCAGTAAGCAGGGCAGACATGAACTCAACTGGATAGTGAGTTTTAAGCCACGCAGTTTGATACGCAATGGTAGCGTATGCTGCTGAATGTGACTTATTAAAGCCATAACGAGCAAAAGGCAAAATCCACTCCCAGAGTTGGTTTGCAATTTTTCTTTCAATATTATTTTTAACCATACCAGAGATAAATTTCTCTTGCTGCTCTTCCAATAGGCTCTTAATTTTCTTCCCTACGGCTTTGCGTAATACATCGGCTTCAGCCAGCGTGAATCCTGCTAAGTCCTGGGCAATACGCATGAGTTGTTCTTGGTAAATACAAATACCTTGCGTGGTCTCTAGTATAGGTTTTAATTTTTCATGAATATAGCTGATCTTCTTTTTCCCATGTTTTCGACTAATATACTCAGGAATAAGTTCCATAGGGCCAGGGCGATACAGAGCAATCATTGCAATGATATCTTCAAACTCGGTGGGTTTAAGTTGCTTTAGGTATCGCTGCATTCCAGCTGATTCAACTTGAAATATTCCTACTGTATTTCCTTCCTGAAATAACTTGTATGCTTTTGCATCGTCTTGCGGAATGGTTTCAATATCAATGCTCTTATGGTAAATAACATAGATTCGTTTTAAAGTATCCTCAATAACAGAGAGGTTTTTTAAGCCAAGAAAATCCATCTTCAAAAGTCCTAAGTCTTCGATACTATGCATTCCATATTGCGTAACAATGTTTTGGTCATTTTGCGTTGGGTGTTGCAAAGGCACAAGAGAGTCAAGAGGTTGCCCTGCAATCACCACACCACAAGCATGTGTGGAAGCATGCCTTGCTACTCCTTCCAGCTTTTTTGCAAGATCAATTAAACGCTTTGCTTTTTCGTCAGTGTCATAGAGTTCTTTGAATTCCACTACCTCCTCTAAAGTTTGCTGCAAATTAAAGCTAAAAGGTATCATCTTTGCCATTTTGTCACAGTAACCATATTCATATCCCAAAGCTCTTCCCACATCTCGAATAACAGCGCGAGCTGCCATAGTACCAAAAGTAATGATCTGCGCTACTTTATCTTTGCCATACTTGTCTGCAACATACGAAATAACTTCGTCTCGCCTATAATCTGCAAAATCCAAATCAATATCTGGTAAATCGAGTCGTTCTGGGTTTAAAAATCGCTCAAAGAGCAAGTTATACTGCAAGGGATTAATGTTTGTAATTTTCAGCAAATAGGCAACCAAAGATCCGCCCACAGAACCACGTCCCGGACCCACAACAATTCGCTTGCTCTTTGCCCAATTCACAAAATCCTGCACGATTAAGAAATATGAGGCAAAGCCAGTTTGGCGAATAACACTCAACTCAAATTCTAAACGTGATGCTGTTTCTTTATTATCTTGAATATTTGGCCTCCCTTTTAATCCTTTCAAGCAAAGCTCTTGTAAATAATCATCTGCGTTCTTGCCTTCAGGAAGAGGGAAAATAGGAAGCTTGGTCACACCAAGTTCTAGTTCAAAGTTACATAGCTTAGCAATACGCTGCGTATTTGCTATAGCTTCTGGGACATCAGAAAACAATTTTTCCATATCCTCCGCGCTCTTTAAAGAAAAGTCATCTTGAGAAAGTGTTAAACGATCCGGATCGTTTGGACGAGCTCCCGTATTAATCAGCATGAGAACATCCTGAGCCTCTGAATCTTGAGGGGACAAGTAATGTGAGTCTGCGGTAGCTACCACGGGGATTTTCAATTTCTCTGAAAGCTCCAAAACTCCTTGGTTGGTAGTTTTTTGCGCTGAGATATTAACGTGTCGTTGAAGTTCAAGATAAAAATTACCTTCCCCAAAAATCTCCCGATAGAACAGGGCAGTAGCTTCCGCTTCTTTTTTCTTTTTTGATTGCAAGAGACGAGGGATCTTTCCATTCAAACATCCAGATAAGGCAATGAGTCCTTCTGCATGCCCACGCAAAAAATCCTCATCCACTCTTGGCTTATAGTAAAAGCCACGAAGGTGCCCCTGCGTGAGAATACTTACAAGATTTTCATATCCTTTTTGGTTTTTTACCAAGAGTACCAAATGATAGATAGTATCGTCTATCTTAGGACGCTTTTGTTCCATACCCTCAAATGCAAGATAGATTTCAGCTCCGATAATAGGTTTTACTCCTTTTTGCTTTGCCTCTTTTAAAAACTCAATAGCGCCATACAGATTACCATGATCAGTTAAAGCAATGGAGTCCATACCTAACTCTTTTGCGCGATCCACTAATTGACCTATTTTAGGTAGGCCATCCAAAAGTGAATAGTGCGAGTGCACATGAAGATGAGTAAACCCAGACATTGTATTATTATACTCAATTTTTTGTGTTAAAGTAAAGATGATTAGATCTTTAACAAGGAGATGCAATAAAATGGCAAGTATAGCAGATTCAGATCGCCTACTTTCTAGTATGCAAGAACTCTTGAAAGATGCGGGATTATATAACAGACAGCATGGTTATTATGCTCGAGTTATGAGTGGAACTCTAAGCCTATTTATCTTGGGCATAATGGGTATAATTCTTACTCACAATACCCTATGGATCCTACTTTTAGTAGCTGTATTTCAGTCATTCGTGAGTACGCAATTTGGTTTTTTAGCGCATGATGCTGTGCATGATCAAATTTTTGCTTCGCAAAAGGCAAATCGAGCAATCGCTCTTTTTTGTGGTTTTGTAATGTGGCTTAGTCCAAGTTGGTGGGGTGACAAACACAACACACATCATCGTTACCCCAATGCACTTGGAAAAGATCGCGATATTAATATCTCGATCTTCGCCCTTACTCAAATACAAGCACTAAGCAAGCACTGGCCAATCACGATCATTGTAAAATATCAAGCGATATTCTTTGTTCCTGCAATCTTCATGCTTGAAGCGCTGAGTATACGCCTTGATAGCTTACAACATCTCATTTTCTCTCTACTCGGAAAAAAGGAGGTCACATATAGACCTGTTGAGTTTGCGATTTTCCTGATTCATCCAATAGTGTACTTTGGACTTCTATTTTGGCTTATAGATCCTTGGTACCATGCTGCGCTCTTCATCGTAGTGCATCAAGGTTTTCTCGGTGCCTACATGGGACTTGTGTTTGCCACCAATCATAAAGGCATGCTCATGATAGATGAAGATACAAAATTGGACTCTCTTCGTCTTCAGGTTCTCACTACGAGAAATGTTACAGGTGGATGGCTAGTTGATTTCTTGATGGGCGGACTCAATTTCCAAATTCCGCACCATATCAATTCCTGGATGCCACGATGCAACCTCAAAAAAGCAAATGAGATATGCAGAGATTTTTGTGAGGAACACGATATTACTTACTGCGAAATGAGTGTGTGGAAAGCGTATCATACGATTTTCGCCTTTCTTCATCGCATTGGTAGCGTGCTGCGAAAAAAACTCGCAACTTCATAACACCTCTGTTATCTTAAACTCAGGCATAAAAACAAAGGCCATCCAAAAAGATTTGGGTGGCCTCTTTATTTCTTTGTGATAAATTCTGATATACTTTATGTATATGAAACAAAGAGTAGCTGCGGGAATTGATGAAGTAGGAAGGGGTCCTTTAGCAGGCCCAATAATAGCTTGCGCTGTTATTTTTTCTCCAAAAACTAAAAACCCCAAAATCCCATCAAAATTAAGAGACTCAAAAAAACTTTCAGCAAAACAGCGAGAGAAATACTATCAGCTTTTTTTAAAACACCCCAATATTCAATGGGGAATTGGCAAGATTACAGAAAAAACTATTGATAGGATAAATATCTATCAGGCAACCAAACTTGCTATGGAGCGAGCCGTGCACAATCTTTCCAGAAAAATAGTACCTGGCTTTTTATACATTGATGGGATTATGGAAATTAATGTTTCAATTCCTCAAAAAACTATGGTACGAGGTGACGAAACAATACAGCTTTGCGCCATGGCTTCTATTATAGCTAAAGTTACAAGAGATCGCTTCATGATGAACTATCATAAAAAATATCCCCTCTACGGCTTTAACCTCCACAAAGGCTATGGAACAAGACTTCACATAGCAATGCTTAAAAAATATGGGCCATGCTCAATCCATCGAAGAAGCTTTTCTCCAATCAACTCTTTAGTAAACTAAGTTAACAGAGGAGCTTGCAAATATGCATATTATTTGCTACACTCTTCCTATATGGCAGTCCCAAAACAACATCGTTCCAAATCCCGTCAAGGACAGCGGCGAATGCACATTTATCTTAAAAAAGTCTCTCCTATAACCTGCTCAAAATGTGGTAAGGCAGTTTTAGCACATACTATATGTGAGAATTGCGGATTTTATCGAGGAAAAGAAGCTATTAATGTTCTTGCAAAACTTACCAAAAAAGAGCGAAAGCTAAAGGAGAAAGAAATGGCATCTCAAAAAGGAGAGGCAAAAGAGAAACTTTCCCCAGAAGAACTCTCACGTCCTAACTCTTAACATATATTATGGCATCTCGGCACCTTGCGCGATCCATTGCCATGCAAACTCTCTACGAGTGGGATTTTACTGGGATGAAAGGGGATATACAAAAACTCATAGAAAAGAACATTAATGAATTTGGCCCTGGATTGGAAGATGTAAATAAAGACTTTATCCGCACTCTTACAAATGGAGTATTAAAACATCACAATTCTATTGATCAAATCATTACAAAGGCAGCTCCCGAATGGCCACTAGAACAAATCACTATGGTAGATCGAAATGTTTTGCGCCTCGGACTCTTTGAATTACTCTACGGCAATAGAGAAGAGGTTCCGCCCAAAGTTGCCATCAATGAAGCCATAGAATTAGCAAAAAACTTTTCTGGAGAGTCATCTGGTAAGTTTGTAAACGGAGTATTAGGAACTGTATTTCGAGAATTAGAAGAACAAGAAACCCCATGAATGATACTGAACTATTTGAGAAGCAAATTGACGTTACATTTAAGAATAAAGAGCTTTTAAAACAAGCCTTTACACATCGCTCCTACTTAAACGAGAATCCTGAATCTGGCCTTCAGCACAATGAACGTTTGGAGTTTCTAGGAGATGCAGTTCTTGAACTTATTGTTACAGAGCATTTATACAAAAGCTATCCTGACAAACCAGAAGGAGAACTTACCACATGGAGAGCTGCTCTAGTAAATGCTAGAATGCTCGCTATCGTAGCAAAGGACCTAAAACTTGGTGATTATCTACTTTTGTCCCATGGAGAAACAAGGGAAACCGGAAAGGCAAGGGACTACATTTTAGCCAATGCCACAGAAGCTCTTCTTGGAGCCCTATACCTTGACCAAGGACTAAAAGCATGTAAGATAATCATTGAGCAGTATGTACTCTCCAAGCTTCCTCAGGTTTTAGAAGAGAAACTCTTTGAGGATGCCAAATCAAGATTTCAAGAGTTAGCTCAAGAAAAAACCGGCATCACCCCAAGTTATCAGGTACTTAAAGAATGGGGTCCGGATCATGAAAAGAATTTTCAAGTTGGAGTAACTCTGGGAAAAGACCTTATAGCCAAAGGACAAGGAATGTCAAAACAGGAAGCCGAACAAGACGCTGCTAAAGCCGCACTCATAAAACAAGAAAATATTTGGAACTAATATGTTGACAATACGATTACAACGAAGAGGGAAGAAAAATCAGCCCTTTTTTAAAATAATAGTAACAGAAGAAAAAAATTCCTCAACACGTGGGCGCTCTGTTGAGGAACTTGGTTTTTATAATCCTTTAACAAAGGAGAGGTCTTTAAATGCAGATAGAGCAAAGTACTGGATGTCTGTTGGAGCGCAACCATCTGATACTGTATATAACATGCTGGTAACGGATAATGTTATTGAAGGGAAAAAGCGACTCAAACACAAGAAATCCAAAAAGAAAGAGCCAGAAGCAGAAGCTGCTCCAGCAGCTGCAGCTCCTACAGAAAGTGCAGCTTCAGAGCCAGCTAAAACTGAGGAAGTACCAGAAAAACCTACAGATGATGCAACGCCCCAAGAGAACTCTCAAGAAGCTCCAGAATCTCAACCAGAAAAGCAACCTCAGCCAGAATCTACTCCAGCAAAAGAAGAGGAGGAAAAGAAAGAACCTCAGGCAAAGACTGATGAGATTGCTCCTGAGGAAAAAAAGGAGGCCACAAAAGAGGCTCAAACAAAGAAGTAACTCTCAATACCAGGGACTTGACAAGTCAAACCTTCTATGCTATAGTACAGCCATAAGTAAATATGGCCTGTCAGTATAGGAGAGAATACTGACATCTAAAATTGACAAACTGAATTAACAGGCGACTCTCTTTAAAAGGATGGTCGCCTGTTTATATAGAAGATACTTTTAAAAGGTAGTTGTTGGTGCCGAATTGCTCTTTTCAAGAGAGTAGCTCGGCCTCAGTAAAACAAAAATCTGTGGGGTCGATGTTGGGAGGGGAAAATGGACAAAAAGCTCATTTGCAAACAATGTGCAATAATCCATGGATATGACTACTGCGGCATATATTGTGACCGATGTGGTGACAAATTGGAGCTTGGTGTTCTACCATCTCCAAAGCCCGTCATACTCAAAGAGCAACCGCGTTTAGTGTTTGCCTAATAAACAAAAGAGAGGAGGGACCTAAAGATCGAGCGCCAATCTTTAGTAAATCCCTCCCACAACCTCTCAAGCTCATAATTATATTGTGGGTTTAAGAGATTGGATAGCACCTTATAATATCTTCCATATCGGCGAAGTGGACATTAGTTAGAAACATTCAGAAAATACAGAATAGGAATGAAAAACGAAAGTTAGTGTTCATCTCGCTGCTCTGGAAAATCTAGAGATAAGCGAAATATAGACAAAAGGAGAAAGAACATGCTCACGAAATACAAGATGGCAATGATGATCGTCGGTCTTCTACTGACAATGGCGTTGGCATGTGGAACATCAGAATCCACGGAGATCGCGTCCGCATACAATGTGGTATTCGGAACACCAACGGAGATGGGCGAGTTCATAGTCTTTAACTCCAAGGATGGGGAAGGGGACCAGATTCAATTCACCCTAGATGAGCAAGATGCTCATCAATATACACTGGACGCAGATCTGGTAATTGAAGAGATGGACAAGGGTAGATTTACTGTCCTCTTGGATACGCCAACAGTGAGGACGTTAACCTTTCAAGGGGACAAGAGTGTAAGGGTATGGAGTCCCGTGTCACCCGTCTCATCGACCGGTCGCGATACCTTCTCACTTTCCAAAGAGATGCACCTGCGTATCCTCGTGGATTTAAGAGAAAACTCCTGGTCCATCGTTGTAACCGAGGATGATCAAGAAGTCCTAATGGACTACACAGGCTTCCTTGGAGCAACTCACGTACGAAGCATCAGATTCTCTACATCGGTCCTTGAGAATCCAGAACCAGTCAAGGTGACGGTTAGAAACATCGTCATCAGTAGCAGTAGCCACTAAAGACAAAGGCAAGGGTGAAGGCAAAGTTTCCTTCCCTTGCCTCCACCTTTAAGCTCATAACATACGTTGTGAGTTGAAATGTGGAAAGTGAGCATAGAGGCGCTCTCGCAATGAATAATCTCTCTTCTTTCTTTGTGAGAGCTCCTCTGAGCTTTCTTGACAAAAACATTCCTTTCTATACACTAAAGATTACAAATACTAAATGGTCGTTTTTTTGTTGAATATACTGAATACCAATTATGGCAGACGAACAGTTCACATATCAAGACCTCTTAGAATACATCGTAAAAGGGCTCGTAGATCACCCAGACGATGTTAAGGTAGAACGCAAAGTAGACGAGATGGGCGTATTACTGATTCTTAAAGTAAATCCCGAAGATATGGGTCAGATCATTGGTCGCCAAGGTTCCACAGCTCGCGCAATCCGCACACTAGTGAGAATTGCAGGACTTAAGGCTCATGCCAGGGTAAACCTCAAGATTGAGGAACCAGAAGGCGGAAGGCAACCAAGAGAAGGACAAGAGGAAATCAAGAATGAACCCGCCAAAGAAGTTAAGGATTCTCCTTCCCTTGAGGACCTAACCATTTAAGTTGAAATTCAAGAGGACAGTGCTACACTTAAAATGTAGCACTGTTTTCTTTTCCATGATTACTTTTGATGTTATAACCATATTCCCAAAGCTTTTTGAGCCTTTTATAGGAGAATCTTTGCTTGCAAAAGGACAAAAGAAAAAACTCTTAAAGATTGGAGTCCACGATTTAAGAAAGTGGGCCAAAGATAAGCACCGAAGCGTGGATGATAAACCATTTGGCGGGGGATTGGGCATGGTAGTCAAAGTAGATCCTGTGTATAGGGCCGTGCAAAAACTTAAAAAGAAGGGAAAGAAATCCAAAGTTATTCTGTTCACCCCACGAGGGAAGAAATTTGATCAAGCAATGGCTTATGATCTTTCGCGCCAAAATCAACTCATCTTTATTTGCGGCAGATATGAAGGAGTAGACGAAAGAATTGCAAAGCATGTTGTCGATATGGAGATTTCAATAGGGGACTATGTTTTAATGGGAGGAGAAGTACCTGCCATGGCTGTTATTGAAGCTGTTTCCCGACTTGTTCCAGGAGTTATTGGAAAATCTCAATTTCTAAAAGAGCGCCTTCAAAAGGGTAGAAAGAAAGGCTTCTTAGAATATCCTCAATATACAAGACCTGAAATATTTGAACCTAAAAAGAATATAAAATGGAAAATACCCAAAGTACTTATGTCTGGCAATCACAAAGAGATTGAAGAGTGGAGAGAAAAGCACAGAAAGATTATACTCTAACAATGCTAAATATTTCTTTGCAGCAAAAAAATGCGCGATCATAATACAAACAAAAAGATCATTGTAAAGTAACTTATTTTATGCTACCCTATATCTGTTTGGGTAACTCTTCAGTAGAACATAACTTCATGTAAAACAGGGGTCGGTGCCGGAGTGGCCAATCGGACGTGGCTGTAAACCACGCGGCTTTACGCCTTCGGGGGTTCGAATCCCTCCCGGCCCACAAAGCAAATTGCCGTTGTAGCTCAGCTGGTAGAGCAACTCCATGGTAAGGAGTAGGTCGCCGGTTCAAGTCCGGCCAACGGCTCAAGAGAAATATAATAAAATACTATGGCAGGAAAAAGAAAACCATACATTAGGTTAATGTGCCAAGATTGCAAAAACCTTAATTACGCTACTCATAAGTCCTTGCTCAGAAATCGCAAGGAGGAAGATAAAAAATTAGAATTCAAAAAGTTTTGCAATCACTGTAAGAAGCATACATTGCACAAAGAATCTAAGAAATAGCGGTTCTTCCCGTGGCAGAAATAAAACCAAGGGGTTTTAAAAGAGTGGGGTCAGGAGGAATCGTGTGAGCGTTAGGGGTGTGGTGAAGTGGTATCACAAAGGTTTCCAAAACCTTTATCGGGGGTTCGATCCCTCCCACCCCTGCCAACTATTTTAAGCTCAAATTCTAAGCACCCTATCGTAGAGTTAGAACTTTAGGCGGTTTTTTGGTAGGATTCAAAAAGAGCCGCTAATTATATAATATATCTAAATATGTCAAAATTTATTATTGGAATTATAATAGTAATTATTTTAGGAGCAGGATATTTACTCCTTCAATCAGATTCCACGCCTGATTCAGCATATCGGTGGGTTGGCACGTATGAATATTCCGAATTTGGACCATCAAACTCAGGCTCTAATCAGACATGGGTTTATCAACTTATAATTTTGTCTGATGAAGGACAACTGGGAATATCATTAAACATTGATGGGTTTCAGGCACTTGTAAGGATTATGGCAAATGCAATAGAACGTGATGGAAAATTGGACATTGTATTCGAGGACTACGGGTCAGATAATTTATTTCCTCAGTACGAAAAAGGTGAAGTCCTCCTCTCTCTCGAAAAGGTTACTGAAGAGAAGTATAAAATTTTATGGGGAGCAATGGCTTCTTATTTACAAGATCCTGGAGATGCCCAATTCTTGAAAAAGAACATCCTTTAGTTGTTAAGATATGAAAACGTATTTGGCACCGCTAATTATTTGCTCTTATTGAATAGAGCATAAAGAGCAGGTAGAATAATTACATGATACTATTTCTTCTTTTACCTCTTGTCATTCTCGCAGTTTTTGCATTATTTTACCTCATCGTGTGGGGAGGTGCTAAATTCGCAGGAGCTGAAGGCATTACTCCTCGCAAGATTATTGGTTTTAGCATCCTCTACGAACTCCTATTGATATTTCAGACTAAAGAAGGGCGGAAAGCACAATAACTAAAAGAGACGGGGCATAAAAACCCCGCTCTTTTTTTATACACAATACTCTTACCTCTTTTCTGATCCTGGCAAAGGAAGCCCCAGCTTGTTAAGGTTTCGAAACAGTGAAGCTACAAGGGAAATAACAATCAGAAGAAAAGCTGCGGGAAGTAGGAATGCCAAAGAGGGTATGCCCTCTGCTACTAATTCCAATACTCCATATCCAAAGACATAGCCTAGTACGGATCCCTTCAAGAATCCGCCCAGTTTTCCAAAACGAAACTCTTTTTTTGCCACAGCTCCCAAAATTCCCAAAACAACATCAATACCAATTAAGGCTACGATGATTTGAATTTGGGTAGTAGAGAATAAATCAACAAATCCTGGCATTTTAAAAATAAGTGTCTTATGATAAAATTATTCATATTCGACCTTATGTAATAAGTATATCAAGATCAAGCAACCACAAAAAGGAAGTTATTCACATATGCTAAAGATAATAAAATACCCAGCTGGTATCCTCAAAAAACAAGCAAAGGAAGTAAAAGAGATAACGCCAGATCTCTTGCGCTTAATTGCACAAATGGAGGTTGCCATGGAAAAAAATCAAGGCGTTGGACTTGCTGCTCCTCAAATTAATATTTCAAAACAAATCATTGTAATAAAGGATGGTGGAGAGAATACAAAGAATCACGCATTTTTTAATCCCAAGATTCATAAAAAAAGCAAAAAACAAGAAACCGATGAAGAAGGATGTCTTAGTTTGCCAGGGCTCTTCTTGCCCATTAAGAGAGCAGAGGGTATCCATATCTCTTGCAACACAAAAGAAGGCAAGTCTGTTATTATTGAAGCAACCGGATTGGCTTCACGTATTTTTCAACACGAAATTGACCATCTTCATGGAAAACTCATTATTGATCGCATTACTCCATTGGCAAGATGGAAGATCAAAGAGGAATTGGAAGAAATCAAAAAAAAGGGCAGAGTAAAGAGAAAATGAGAAAATTCTTTATTACCTTTGCTATTATCATTCTCCTAATAGCCTCGACCAGTATCTTTTTACCTCAACATCCTAATTCCACTAAGGAAATATCATTTTTAATTGAGCAAGGGGAGGGGACCAACAATATTGCATTGCACTTACAGCAAGAAGGACTTATACCCTCAGCTCTCTTATTTCGTCTCTTTGTTCTCACTACTGGCATTTCAGGAAAATTACAAGCCGGCAGTTATATCTTTTCTCCTGCCCTATCTCCTTTTGAGATATCAAGAAAGTTAACCCAAGGAGATGTCACGCGCGAGTATATCACTATTATTGAAGGATGGACCATAGATGATATCGCGTCCTATCTTGCAAAAGAAGACTTTGCTACAAGAGAAGATGTGTTGGGTTATAGAGATTTTGAAGGATATCTTTTCCCTGAAACCTATCATATAACGCGGGACATGGAGCTGGGCGAGATCATTGAACTTATGCTCCAAACTTTCCAAAAAAAGATTTCCTCTACATGGAGAAAAGAAATTCAAGAACAAGGAAGAACACTCTCTGATATTGTCATCCTGGCCTCTATTTTGGAAAAAGAACTTCAAACGCTTGAAGATAAAAAGATTGCAGCGGGTCTTTTATTAAAACGCCTTGAAATTGGAATGGCTCTTCAGGTTGATGCAGCCCCCATAACTTATGAGCGGCGTGGGCTCCCAAAAATGCCTATTGCCAATCCTGGATTATCAAGCATTGAAGCTGCTATCTATCCTACCCAAAACACCTACTGGTACTATCTTTCCACCAAAGAAGGAGAGACTATCTTTTCTAAGACCTTACAGGAGCATAATGAGGCTAGGGCAACGCATTTAAGATAAATATTGACATTATCCAAGTCCTTTGCTAATATAGCTTTATTCTGCAGACTGTAGGTTTCCCTAAAAAGGGGATAAATCCTGCTGAGGAATAATTGCATCTTAATAGAAATAAAGGTGCACCGTCTGCGGAATACCCGCAGTTTTATTTTATGCCAAAAACAAAAGCTCAAAAGCAATCTATAATCCAGCAAATTGCAGAGAACCTGAAAAACCAGCAGTCTATTTTATTTGTGGACTACAAGGGAATTGGAGTAAAGGACCTCTCAAAATTACGCAGTCAGCTAAAGGAAGTTGGTGCGAAGCTTGAGGTTGCAAAAAAAACCCTTCTTGCGCGAGCCTTCAAAGAGAAGGGAATAGATACCGATTTTAAGAACATGGAAGGACAGATTGCAGTAATATATTCGTTTGAAGATCCTGTCGCTGGAGCAAAGGCAGCCCATACATTTGCAAAGGGAAACGAGTATTTACAGCTTTTAGCAGGATATATGGAGAAGCAATTGCTCACGCATGAGGAAGTTATTAATTTAGCTCAACTTCCTTCTCGTGATCAGTTGTTGGCACAATTTGTAGGAACCCTTGCTAGCCCTATGAGAGGGTTGCAAGCGGTGCTTACAGGAAATATAAAAGGTCTGATTATTGCTTTACAAGCAATACAAAAAAAGAAAACATAATGCAGCAAATATGCCAGAAGAAATAAAAGAAGAAACAGTTGAGGTTCCAGAAAAATTCAAGAGTTTAGTGGAAAGCGTAGAAAAGCTTTCTGTTCTTGAACTCTCAGAATTAGTGAAAATCCTAGAAAAGAAGTTCGGAGTTTCAGCAGCAGCCCCTATGGCCGTAGCAGCCGCTCCTGCAACTGGAGCTGGCGAAGAGACAGCAGAGGAGCAATCATCGTTTACAGTTCAACTAACCTCAGTTGGTGACAAAAAAATTGAAGTTATCAAGGCAGTAAGAGATGCTACTGAGAAAGGATTAAAAGAGGCAAAGGACGTGGTAGATGCAGCAGCAACAGAGTCACAAGCAGTCAAAGAAGGAGTCGGCAAAGAAGAGGCCGAAGAACTCAAAAAGAAGTTTGAGGCAGCTGGAGCAACAATAGAATTAAAATAACATAACCCCCTTCTTGCTCAGAGCGAGTAATAGGGGGTTTTGTTTTATCCAAAAACTAGAGCTCCGAGCAAAAGCAACAACGAAAACAAGAGAACAAGGATTACTGGTTTTTTAAAAGCAGCAGGGAGAGATATTTGAGTAAACTCTAGTTTGGGCTTTTTTATAGTAAGCTTTATTCTTTTTTTGAGCATAAGCGAAGGCTTTGGCAAAAAGAGTTGTTTTTTTAGTCCTAAGGGTAGTAACAATGATGGCAACCGAGGCAATAAAGACTTATCTATACGTGATCGTTTAGCTTCTTCCTCTTCAATAACAAAGGAAACAAGAATTCCAGAGGCTAAAGAAAGTAAGCGCTTGCGCCTTGAAAGGAACTCGTGAAATTGCTTTGCGTCCTTTAGCATGCCAACTCCCTCAAGCGATTTTTCTTTTGAAAAGATCTCAAAGATTTCTTTGGTTATTACAGTTACGCTATCGCCTGGTATTAAAGTTCCGGAAACTAAATTTTCAAACATCGTTCCTAGCTGACTTGAAAACTTCTCAAGATTTTTGCCAACATCCATCGTCATTCCTTGGCGCACCAAAGAAACTTTTATACTTCCAGTCTTTGTTAAATGGAACATGGTCTTCTTTTCTTTAATCGTGATGAATAAGAGAATCGCAACATGTAAATTACCCAACCAATCTACATTTCCTTTCTTACTCTCTTGGGTTAAAAATATATTTGCTTTTTTTAAGGCTGCCTTAAGTGCACTTGAAGCTGTCTTTAAAGAAGAGTTGTAGTACTCAGTC
Source organism: uncultured bacterium (assembly GCA_913054235.1). Lineage (GTDB taxonomy): Bacteria > Patescibacteriota > Minisyncoccia > Minisyncoccales > UBA10102 > 01-FULL-49-22b. Next base: position 467 of record CAJXJI010000004.1, on the reverse strand, counting down.
TGTACTGTTTGCGCAAGGCGTTTTAAAAATCTTGCATTAACCTCCAAGGCATTATTCAGCTCGCCTACAATGTATAAACTTCCTTTTGCTTTTTCCTTTATCCCTCTGGGTTCGTACGAGTGAACACTAAAAAAGCGATCTCTTCTCTTTTTTGGATTAAAATAAAATTCAAAAATTTTCATATCGTTGTTATAGTATATCAACCTTACCAAGCAAGGTAAAATGTGATATATCAAAACCATAGCTACGGACACTTAGCTCAGCGGCAGAGCACTGCATTCACATTGCAGGGGTCGTAGGTTCAAATCCTACAGTGTCCACAATTTCAAGAATCGCCATATGGGCGATTTTTTGGTAAAATGTAATTATGAAAAAATATGCTACTGACAAAAAAGGTTTGGAGCGTGATACTGTACTGGAATTTCGTCGAGTATCAGGTCCCGGAGGACAGAGAAGAAATCAAAGAG
>CAJXJI010000003.1 GCA_913054235.1 uncultured bacterium | reverse complement strand
GATTTCCTCCCCTATTTTGCATGTAACGAGCTTACCAGTCTGTAGTGCAATCGTGGCTTGCTCCCGTGTCATCCTATCTCTCCCCATTAATCCACGACTAGTTCTTTCCTTGTTTTTTACATTAATAAATCTGATTGTCAAGATGAATACACGAGTAAAACAAACTCTCCTTTTATGGGATTTTCTTCAAGTTTCTTTTGTATCTCTTTACTGCTCCCCCGATAAATCGTTTCAAATTGTTTAGTAAGCTCTCTTCCCACAACTAGAGAAAGTTTAGGATCTAACGCTTCCATCTCTTTTAAGCTTTTCATAATCCTATGAGGAGATTCATAAAATAAAACGGGGTGTTTACTTGCCACCACTTCTTCAAAGAACTTTTTTCTTCCTTTCTTGTGTGGTGGATATCCCAGAAACAAGAATTTATCCGTTCCAATACCTGCAATGCTCAAAAGCGTAGTTATAGCTGAAGCGCCTGGTATAGGAACAATCTGTATTTTTGAATTTCTCTTAAGCAAAAACGCAATGAGCTCGTTTCCAGGGTCACAGATACCTGGAGTTCCAGCATCGCTAACTAAAGCTAAGTCTTTCCCTTCAAAAAGAAGCTGGAATGCTTTTTCCATCACACTCTCCTTACTGTGCTGATGATAGCTTAGTAGAGGGGTTTTAATTTCATAATGCACTAACAGTTTTTTTGTAACCCTTGTATCTTCTGCCAACACAACATCAACCTCTTTTAAGATTTCCAAAGAACGAAGAGTAACATCTTTTAGATTCCCAATTGGCGTTGCAATAATAAAGAGCGTACCCATATTTTATTAAACTTCCAAAACAAAAATCTACCTAAGCGGTTTTATCATTTTCCTCTTTTCGCTTTTTGAGAAAGTCTCGCAAGAACTCAAATATGATTCCTGCCAAAGGAATTGCCAAAATAGCTCCCATAATCCCCCAGAGTTGCATTCCTACAGCCAAAGCTATTAAAACTAAAGCGGGTGGAATACCCAAGAATCTCTTGGTTAAAAGAGGAGTTAGAATGTTCCCTTCAATTTGTTGAATAAGAGTAAAGGCAATAAGGATAAAGATTGCTTTTAGGGTAGAATCCAAGGCAACGATAATAAACAGTAAGAGTCCTGTCACCAGTGGCCCTATAATAGGGATAAAGTTTAAAATGGTTGCCAATAACCCCAAAGAAAAGGGATATTGCACATTAAACAAAAATAGGGTGAGGTAGGTTGCAACACCAACAAAAATAGAGGTAATGAGCCTTGAAGCAAACCAACCTGAAACCTTGCGCTGTGAGCGTGTCCACAAATCCAAAGCAAACACTTCATACTTTTTGGGAAATAAAAGAGTGATAGTTTTCTCAATAGATTTTTCCTCAATAGAAAGGAAGATGGAAATGGAGAGAACAAATATGGTAGAAAAAATTCCTCCAAACACCACAAAGAAGGCAGAAAAGATACTGCTTGCAATACTTTCCACTCCAAAGCTCAAGGCATCAAAAAAAGTCTGCACATCACTAAAAGCTGCGATGCCAAGACCCTGCAATATGGGAGACAAAGTTTCAAAGTATTGAGGGAACAGCTGTGAAAATCGTTGAATCTCATTTACAAAAAGTGGAGCCATGCTCCAAATCATAAGAGCTAAGGCACCAAAAATACTTGAGTATACTGAAATAACTGCCAAGGCTCGAGGAATTCTTCTTTTTTGCAAAAAATCAATGGCAGGATCAAAAAGAATAGATATAATCAAACCAAAAAGGACCCAAACCATAATATCCCTGGTTAAAAACAGAATATAAATCACAAGGCCCGCCACCGCAATCTTTAAAATGGTGCCCCAAGAAATATCTAATAATCTTCCTTGATCGTTCATGAGAGAATCTTTTGAAATCTCTTCTTATCTTTAAATGGTCCTAAGACCACAAGATTTAGATTTGAAGATACAAACATCTTTTTTGCCACTCGCAAAATATCCGATACTTTCACTTTCTCTATCTTATCATAGAGTTGTTCTGGAGTGAAAAATCGATTCTGCAAAATCTCCTGAATGCCATAAAACTCAGCCTTAGCATCTGAGGATTCCAAAGATAGCGCCATTCTTCCCTTAATACGTTCTTTTGCGTTGCGAAGCTCTGTTGCACTAACCTTAGTTCTTGCCAACTTCCTATACTCCCTAATAATAACCTTTAGGGCAATTTTCGCATTCTCATTTTTAACTCCAGCAAAGGTTGCAAGAAAACCAGTATCGGGATTTTCCTCAGAGGAGGTTGAAATGTAGTAAGCAAGGCCAAGTTTTTCTCTAATCTCCAAAAACAAACGAGAACTCATTCCGCCTCCCAAGATTGCAGCAATAATTTCCTGCGCAAACCTATCTTTATGAGAAAGATTAAATCCGCGTGCTGCAAGTGCAATATGAGTTTGATCGGTTGCGCGATATTCCAAAAGTACCCTAAGTTTCTCTTGTTTTTCTTTGACCCCAATCTTTTCTTTAAAGTTCTTTTGTGAAATAGAAGAAAAAAGCTTTCTTACTTTTTCCCTTACCTTGTTCTCTCTTATGTTTCCTGCCACGCATACCAATGTATTTTCTGCAACATACTGACTTTTAACGTACGTAAGAATATCAGCTCGAGTAAGCCCTTGAACTGTTTCCTTTGTTCCTGCAATATCCCATCCTGCTGGCTGATCTCCATACAAGAACTGTTCCAATAAGTCTGCAACATGAATCATGGGAGTGTCTCTTCGCATATTAATTTCTTCTACTACCACTCCTTTTTCTTTTGTAATTTCCTTTTGCGCAAGCAGAGAATTTAAAAAGATATCTGCAACAATTTCCAATGCCAAATCAAGATGCGCAGCATCAACTTTAATGTAATACCCCGTAAGATCTTGGGATGTAAACGCATTAAAGACCCCCCCAGCGTTTTCAATGGGACCTGCAATTTTAAAAGGAGTAGAACGCTTCTTTGTCCCTTTAAAAAACATATGCTCCAAAAAATGGGAGATTCCGTTCACTCTTTTTTCTTCGTATTTGGAGCCAGTCCCCACCAATACCAATACTGTCACGGTCCTGGTATTTTGTTGGGGAATAGTAAGAACCCTGAGTCCGCTTTTAAGCTTAGTTATCTTTATCATTCAATCGCTCCTTGATAGTTGTTATGAGAGAATCCAAGGAAACTCTATTTTGCTTCATGGTATCTCGATCTCTTATCGTCACAGAATTATCTTTTAAGGTATCGAAATCAACAGTCACACAAAAAGGAGTACCAATTTCATCTTGGCGTCGATATCTTCTTCCTATTGCTCCTGCTTCATCATACTGACAAGGAAACTGTAGCTTAAGCATATCAAAGACCTCTCGTGCTTTTTTAACTACTTCTGGCTTGTTTTTCACTAATGGAAGAATCGCAACTTTCACTGGAGCTACCCAGAAAGGAAACTTCATCACAACTCGAGTTGCACTTTCCCCTTCCTCTGCGGTGGGTACTTCTTCCTCATGATAGGCTTCCAGCATAGCTACCAATACAGACCTATCTACTCCCCATGTTGGCTCAATAACATGCGGCCAAAAAGCATCTTTACTCTCTGCGTCGCGACAGGGAGCATCTTTGGGAAAGTGATTCTTAAGATCAAAATCCCCACGGTATGATAAACCATAGAGTTCTTTTTGTCCAAAAGGATACTCATATTCAATATCTACCGTTCGCTTTGAGTAATGAGCGCGCTCACCATCAGGAATATCAACATAGTGAAGTTTCTTTTCTGAAACCCCAAGGTCTTTTAACCATTGTTTCATTTCGTTTAGCCAATTCTCAAAATGCTCTTCCCATTCTTCTTCCTTTACAAAATATTCAATTTCCATTTGCTCAAACTCACGAGTGCGAAAGATAAAGTTTCCTGGAGTAATCTCATTACGAAATGCCTTCCCTACCTGCGCAATACCAAAGGGTATATTCTGCCGGCTCGCACTGAGAATATTCTTAAAATCAACAAACATTGCTTGCGCTGTTTCAGGGCGAAAATATACCGTATTTGCAGCATCTTCGGCCGGACCAAGAAATGTTTTGAGCATAAGGTTAAAGTTGCGAGGCAAACTAAACTCTTTGCCCTTACAATTGGGGCACTTTTCATCCTGTATCTGGTCTTCTCGAAATCGAGTGTTACATTTTTTACACTCTACAAGCGGATCAGAAAAGTTTTCCAAGTGTCCTGAAGCCTCCCAAACCTTTGGATTCATTATGAGGGCAGCGTCAATACCTACAATATCAGAACGCTGCTGTACAAAACGCTTCCACCATTCTTGCTTAATATTATTCTTTAATTCAACTCCCAAAGGCCCATAATCAAAAGAATTGGCCAGGCCTCCATAGATTTCAGAACCAGGAAAGATAAAGCCTCGTCGTTTTGATAAAGATATGATTTTTGCCATGAGATCTTCCATAAGCTCTACCTTAGCAAATTTCCCTCTCAAATTCAAAGGCGCCAATATAATACTGACGCCTCTAAGGTCCGAGCAAATTCCATTTCCTCCGCCGCAACCATTTACCTATTCCTTTTTTTGAAGGTAGAATACTTTTTAAGAGAGAGGACGCCATCATCCATGGCGTATTAGTAAAAAAGCTCATGCCTCATACTTCCTGAAAGCATGTTTTATTGCTATCTTTATTATGCCACACTTACTCCTATTGTACAACCCCCATTTGAGCTGTCACGGAATTATCATCTGGCAGTGTAGTATCAACTGAAGAATCTACTGCAGATAAAGATTGCTCAGTAAATAGATCATCTGCCTGAATTCTCACCTCTCCTATTAACTGGGCAATGTTTCCCTGCTGCAGCACAGATGGAGTAAGACGTACTTGAAAAGCTACAGAAGGAGCTGTTTTAAACGATCCTGTGCCAGCAGACAAATCTCCTACTTCCCATACCACTTCGCGGGAAGCCTGATCAAAAGTTAGGGCCTCTCCTTCTTTAAATACGCTTCCTGTTAAACTTACTTGAGCTGGAAGAATCGCTTTCACCTTTGCATTTTGAACATCGTTATACAAATTCTTTGCCTGCCACACAATAGTATATGTTGTAGGCGCTCCAACTTGAGGAGGCAAGGGACCTTGATTCCCAAACACCTCATCTTCAAAGTAAACTGTTTGATCAATTTCTATGCTTGAATTTACCTTAACCTCAAATTCCTCGCTCACATCAGAAAGAATAATACGGTCTGTTATAACAAAGCTCTTGTCTTGTTCACTAAAGGTCTCCCATTCTTCTTTCACATTCACCCAAAACTCTACCTTTCCTTCCTCACCTTTTCCAAGGAACCTTAACCTTGAAACACTTTTTGACTCAAAGATAATAGAATTGTCTCCTTGCTGAAAAGCTCCAGAATCTGATTTTATACTTTCCAAATCAAAAGGACGCCCTTCCAAAGAAACTACTAAGAACAAATTTTCCAGCGTTTTTTCAGAAACATTCTTAAAGAAGATGACGTAATGAAGAGTATCACCAGATGAGGCGATATAGTCTGAGGAACCATTCACTTCTTGTGAAATTAGTAAACGTGTTCTTGTAATCTCAATCCCTTTGATTGCTTCGCGAAGCAAAGTAAACTTCCCTTCTTTCCAAGTCCCTAAGGTTGCCTTGAAAATCTTCGCCTCCTGAACCTCTCCCCTCAAGGAACCCGTAATTAAGATACGCCCTCCCTCTGCCCTGTTTAAAAGACCTACATTCCATTCTGATTCACCAATAGGGGAAGAAGTAGCTTTACTAAAGGAAAATCCTCCTGGATACTCTATTTTAATTCTAAGATCAGATAAAGGATATTCTGAGTTGGAAAAATAGTTTAAAGCAAATGAAAATTCTTGATCAGCTTCTATGCGAGAAGGTAAATCCAATTCAAAAGTCAAAGGAACATGAGAAATAACAGTGGTAACAATGGTTTCAGATTCAAACTGAGCATTAAGATTTCTTGGAGTATATTGAAGCAATGCCTTTGCTTCTCTTATCTCTCCTTCCTTGCCAAAGAGACGAGAAGCAAAAGAAAGGTTCCTTTCCTGCCCCGGATAAATATCATCTAGAGATTGTGTGATTCTAGTATCTTCACCCTCTGTTGGCACGGCTCCTGCTGGATATTCAAAGATTAAAATAGGATCTTGTAAGCGCACATTTCCATTATTTTTGTATTTCACAACATACGTAATTTCCTCTCCCATTGTTGCTTCGCTTGGAGCTATAATCTCCAATTTTAAGATTTCTTTTGAATAACTATTTTTCTGCCATAACCAAAATCCACCTATTCCTACAAGAATTGCGCTCAAGATAATGGCTAATTGAAATTTAGAGATTCTCATACAATACTTTCCTTTCCATATCCTGCTAAGGTCATAAATTCAGGCACAAATGATTGATATATTTTTTCAGGAGCACTACCCTCTTGCAAATCATGCAAAGAATGTACCAATAAATCCCACACCTTCTCGTCCTTTTCTTGCTCTGCCATATACTGATCAACAAGTTCTGCAATCTTAAAGGTCGAATGCAAGCAAGAAAGGTCTTGTGTGGATGCGAGGTATTGTTTGAGCGGGATTGCTTCCACTAGCAGTTTTTTGTTTTTCCCTTGAATAAACTCTAAATATGAAAGAGAAAAAAGCTCCAGTCCACCTCGCAATTTTGAGGTGATCTTTCGCTCTGATACCGCAAACATTGTAACTTTCCCATATTCTCTGCAAAACACCTTAAACATTCTATTTGCCTCACCTTGGTCCTGTCGCTTTAGTATAATACCTTGAGTCTTATAATGAAATGCCATACTAGATTTTTCTAATGCCCAGCCAAAGTTTTTTTCCATCTATAGATACTTCTTTCTCAACATCAAACACTTGTTTTGGTCGATCTCCTTCAAGAAGCTCTGCAATTCCCCCAATCTTTACAAGCGTTTCTTTATGATTTACAAACAAGTTTTTGAGACTTGCTTCTCCAGTGTAACGAAGCAAAATACGATTATGTGGCTTATAGTTTGCATCTTTCCTCATGCCTTGAATATATCGTAATAACTCTCGCACCAACCCTTCTTCTTTTAGCTGAGGAGTAAGCTTAGTATCCAGTGCTACATCTTCTTTTGCTTGCGCATGTACAATAACTTTCTTTACGTTTAACTCATCTTGAAGCAACAGCAAGATTTCCTTTGGAAGCTTTTCTTTAATGGTAAGCGCAGCTAAGGGCTGACGCACTTTAAAGCCTTCCTTTGCTCGCAAAGCCAAGGCTTTGCTTACAATGTTTCTTACGTTCTCCATTTGTTTTTCCAGTTGTGCTTTTTGCCTTTTCTTCTCTGCCTTTGGCCAATCTTTTAAATGTACGCTCCCTTTTCCATTGGTTTTCTCAAACACAACTTCACTTACAAAAGGAATGAATGGAGCGCAAAGTAAACTTGTCTGTGTAAGAACATACCCAAGCGTTAACACTGCATCTTGAAGTTCCTTTTTATTTGTAGGATTTTGAAATCTATTTCTTGATCTTCGAATATACCATAAAGAAAGATCTGAAATAACAAACGCTTCAAGCGTCCGAGCAGCTCCTGTAATATCGTACTCATCCATCTTCTTTGTCGCATCAAAAGTAATTGTATGTAAGCGAGAAACAATCCATTCATCCAGTACGTTCTTACTTACGGGAACTTTCAAAGATCCTGGCTTTTGCTTTATGCTATATGTTTCATAAAACGCCAGAGAATTCCAAAGAGTGAGGATAAACTTTCGCAATGTTTGTTGAAGATCTCGCTGTGCAAACAGTTTTGGATCCCAAGGATGATTTAGAGTGTATGAATACCAACGTATAGCGTCCACTCCATATTTTCCAATCATCTCCCAGGGATCAACAATGTTCCCTTTGGATTTAGACATCTTTTCACCCTTTTCATCTAAAATATGCCCAAGGGAAATAACATTCTTAAAAGAAGGTCCGAATCCCAAAAGCGTTGATACAGCAAGCAAGGTGTAGAACCAGCCTCGTGTTTGATCTATAGCTTCTACAATATAGTCAGCAGGAAACTCCTTTGGCTTTTTCTCCCCCATCCAGTGATTCTGAGCAAAAGGCATGGCTCCCGAATCATACCAAACATCAATCACTTCTTTCACTCGTATCATAGTTCCCTTACATACAGCGCAAGAAAACTTTACCTCATCTATAAAAGGACGATGAAGATCAATGTCTTTTTTCCCTTTATACGGATTGGAAGAAAGCTTTTTTGAAAATAGTTCTTTAAGCGAGCCTATAACTTCCTTTTCTTCGCACTCTTCACACTCCCAAATAGGCAAAGGGGTTCCCCAATATCGCTCTCGCGAAAATGCCCAATCTTTTACTTCCTTTAACCATTCCCCCATTCTTCCTTCTTTTAAATGTGGAGGAATCCAGTTTACCTTTCGATTATTTGCCAAAAGCTTTGTCTTTATCTTCTGCATATTTACAAACCAACTCTCTCTTGCGTAATACAACAAAGGAGTAGAGCACCTCCAGCAAAAAGGATATTCATGTTCATACCATTCTTCTTTAAGTAAAAGTCCTTTCTTTTTTAAATCAGCTACAATTAAGGGATTTGCATCCTTTACAGGCTTTCCTGTATAGGGTTTTGCTTCTTTTGTAAACCTTCCGTGTTCATCCACTAAGTGAAGCATGGCAAGATTTTCTTTTTTCCCCAGCTCAAAGTCTTCTACTCCGTACGCTACCGCGGTATGCACAATGCCAGTCCCGTCCTCCACAGAAACAAAGTCTGCCCCAACAACTTCCCATATCTTTTTTCCCTTTTCAGGTTCTTTAAACGAAAACAAAGGCTCATATGTAATTCCTATAAGATCTTTGCCAGAAAATGTTTTTACAACGTCATATTCTCCAAGTACTTTTTCAGCTAAAGCTTTTGCTACAATGTAGTACTCCTTTTCTTTTTTTACTAAAACATAGGGAATATTCTCGCCCACTGCCAAGGCAACATTACCAGGCAAGGTCCAGGGTGTAGTGGTCCAAGCAAGGAAAAAAGTTTTGTTAGGAAACTTTTTTTCTTTTACCTTAAACTTCACATACACAGAAAGATCTTTTATGGTTTTATATCCTTGAGCTAACTCATGGGAAGACAGAGCCGTACCACATCTTGTGCAAAAAGGCACCACCTTATAGTCTTTGTACAACAAACCTTTTTGCCACCATATCTTTACTATATGCCAGAGAGTTTCAATGTACGGGGTCTCATAGGTGATATAGGGATTCTTCATGTCTATCCATGTCCCTGCTCTTAAGGTTAAATCCTCCCAGGCTTTTTTAAATTCCCATACAGAATCACGACATTGCTTGTTAAACTTTTCAATACCATACTTCTCAATGTCCTTCTTGGAGTTTAACCCTAATTTCTTTTCTATCTGCAACTCCACAGGAAGACCATGTGTATCCCATCCAGCTCTTCTTGTAACCGAAAATCCCCGCATAGTTTTGTAGCGAGGAATAACATCTTTAAATGCTCTTGCCAGTAAATGATGGAACCCAGGAGCTCCATTTGCAGTTGGAGGGCCATCATAGAACACAAAAGAAGGAGAGCTTTTTCTCCTTGTTACAGATTTTTCAAAGGTTTTTTCTCGTCTCCAACGCTTAAGAACCTGCTCTTCTAGCTTGGGAAAGTTCGTTTCCATTAAGATAAACTAGCATATTTTCAGCCGTTTTTCAACGTATTCCTGGTTTACATTCGCTCCAGAGTCTTAATCCCCAAAAGATTCAAGGAATTTTGAATAATCTGAGCTGTGGCAGCGGTAAGTAGAAGACGAAAGTCTTTTTGCTCCTTTGTATCTGCCTGCAATACACGATTTTTGGCATAGAAGTTATTATACGCTTGAGCTATATCAAATACAAAGCTTGCAACCATATGAGGAGAGAAGTTTTGCGCAGCGCTCCTTACTACTTCGGGAAATCGATAAAGTAATCGTAACAACTTTTCTTCTTCAAAAGATAGTTCAGCAACATTAAACTCTTTGGAACTTAAAGAGGATTGGCGAAGAATACTTTTGCATCTTGCATACGTATATTGAATATACGGACCACTTTCTCCTTCCAAGCTCAAAGACTTTTCAAAATCAAAGATAATATCTCGCCCAAGACTTATTCTTAAAAGCGAGTATTTTACTGCGCCTACCGCAATAATTTCTACTGCAATCTCCTTTTCTTCCTCAGACATTTCATTTTCTGAAGATTTCATAATATCCTGCACTCTACTTTTTACCTCGTCAATCAATCCTTCTCCTGTAACAATATTTCCTGTGCGGCTCGACATCTTTCCTTCTGGCAAGCGCACCATGCCATGAGAAATATGCTGCATTTTTTCTCCAAGTTTTGAATTTACTTCCTTTAAAGCGGCAAACACAACTTGAAAATAGGCTTTTTGTTCATTTCCCGTAATACTTAAAGAAAGGTCAAAAGGAAAGTCCTTGTATTTGGTGGGAGCCAATCCCAAATCCTTTGCTTCGTACGTAGGGAGTCCTTGAGAATTAATAAATACCCTGGTATGCAAACCATACTTCTCACCAGGAAAAATAATTGCTCCTTGGCTTTTTTCAAAGACTCCCTTCTTAACCCCATCCTCTACAATCTTTTTTCCTATCTTTGCAGCATCACTTTCAAAGTAGTAATAGTCAAACTTTGTCCCCAAGCGCTTGTAAATTTGCTCAAACGCCTCCAAACTCCATTTCCTACCTAGTTCATAGAATTCTTGAACGTCTTTATCCTGAGCAAAAATTTTGATGTTCAAATCCTCAATATCCTCTTTTGCAATTCCCTGTACATATGCTTTGTCTCCTTTTGCGTATGACTGCCCTAAAAACTTCATCCTGAATGATAAATCCTTTTCCCCCAATTTCTTTAAAGAAAGTCCTTCTTCTTTAAGATTTTCTTGCATACCCCATATCGCCTTTGCAACATGCAATCCAACATCCCCTTGGTAATTCACCCGTTTTACCTCTGCCCCTGTTGCCACAAGAAGCCGGGATAAACTCTCTCCTGCGGCATTGCTATATAAATGACCAATATGGAACTCCTTGAAAGGATTGGGGTCGGTAAACTCTATCATCACCTTTTTCTTTTCTGCACCTAAGCCATACTTTTCTTTTTGTTCTACTATCTTTTGTGCTTCCTTTACTAAATATTCCTTGGCTAAAAAGAAATTCAAAAATCCGGCCCCAGCAACCTCAATCCTTTCTACTTCTTTTACTTTCTCAATGCTTCCTGCTATCTTTTCTGCAAGCTCTCTTGGATTCTGTTTTGTTTGCTGTCCCAAGACCAGAGCAACATTTGAAGAATAATCTCCATGCTCAAAATTCTCTGGGTGCTCAAAGGTAACCTCAACATCTTGCGTAAGAACTTTCTTTATAAGTTTCTCTAATTTTTCAACTATCATAATCTATTTTTAATGTAGCATATTTTCCTCTACAATGAATCTATGCTTTAAAGAATAGCATATATGCCAACTTTAGCTGAAAACAGAAAAGCACACCATGATTATCAAATCCTTGAGACTATTGAGGCGGGTTTGGTGCTCACAGGGCAAGAGGTAAAAGCAATTCGCCAGGGAAAGATTCAACTAGCTGGATCCTTTGTGAGCTTCAGGGGCAAAGAGCTTTTTTTGCTGGGAGCTACTATTCCTCCTTACCAACCGAAAAATGCTCCTTTAAACTATGATCCTGACCGTGCAAGAAAGCTTCTCTTGCAAAAAGTGGAGCTCCATTCGCTATATGGAAGGATAAAGCAGGAAGGATTGACTTTTGTGCCCTTGAAGGTGTATACTAGCAAGGCCAAGATTAAGCTTGCCTTTGGCATTGCCAGAGGAAAGAGAAAAGGAGATAAGCGGCAGCTCCTGCGCAAAAGAGAGGCCCAGCAAGAAATGGAACGGGCCCTAAAACGGGGGTGAATTGCTTCGATAGAGGAAAGAACATTAATATGCAGGCTGAGGTTCCAGGATACTCACAAAAAAACCTGGGGCACCATAAATGCCAACATCTTTGCCCCTCAAAGGGCTCTTGCTGTAGCATAAACCTATAGCCATCCTCCTGCTGATCTCGATAGGCAGAACTGGGTGTCAATTATCGAGAAGGGCATTGTTTCGGATTCGGAAACTCTGCAACATAAACAGAATCAAAAAGAAAAGAGATTTCGCCCCATTTTAACTCTTCTTCTTGCATGAATGAGGCTATGCCTGAAGAAGTATTAATAGGATATCTTCTAGACGAGGGGTCATTCCCTCCACCTCCACATATTTTTGAGTTACACAAATTACATTGGCAAAACAAATATACACAAACAAACAAATACGAGCAACTGAAGTTCGTTTAATTGACGAAACAGGAACTCAAGCAGGCGTAGTTCCTTTAGCTGAGGCTCTCGCTCGAGCAGAAGCAGCTGGTCTTGATCTCATTCAAGTAACTGAAAAAGTAGATCCTCCCGTAACAAGAATTGCAGACTACGGAAAGTATCTCTATTCGCAAGGAAAGAAAGAGAGGGAGGCAAAAAAGCATACAGGGGGAGATTTAAAAGAAATTCGCCTCAGCTTCAATATTTCAGACCACGACCTTGAAACAAGAGTGAAGCAAGCGGAAAAGTTTTTAAAGCGTGGGGACAATATCAGAATCAATCTTCGGCTCAGAGGACGACAGAAAGCATTGCTTGATCATGCAAGAGAAAAGATTTTAAAGTTTACAGAACAACTCACTATCTTAATTCCCATTCGAACAGAACGCGATATGAAACTGGAGCCTCGGGGATTAACCATGGTGATAACGAAAAAGTAACATGGCCACCAAAAAGGCAAAAACAAGAAAATCTATTACAAAACGTTTTAAGTTCACCAAGAGTGGAAAGATTTTGCGTCGTATTGCAGGACAAGATCACTACCGAACAAAGAAAACCGGAAAGCAACGACGTCAGGCGCGAAAATGGACAACCTTAAGTATTCCTGACGCAAAGAAAATAAAAAAACTGGTAACTTTCTAACATGGCACGAGTAAAACGAGGAACCACTGCAAACAAAAGGAGAAAGAATGTCTTAAAACAAACCAAGGGTTTTCGATTTGGGCGAAACAAAAAGTACCGTCTGGCAAAAGATGCTCTCCGTCACGCTTGGGAGCATGCATTTACTGACAGAAAGACTAAAAAACGAGAGTATCGAAAACTCTGGGAGATTAAGATTTCTTCTGGAGTACGTGAACAAGGATTAACCTATAGCAAATTCATCCCTCTCTTAAAAAAACAAGGTATTACTCTGGACCGAAAAATACTAGCAGAGTTACGAGAAAAACATCCTGGAACATTTCAAAGACTCGTTGAGCAAGTGAAACAATAGAAGGGCTTATCCCCTTCTTTTGTTTTTACTTTTCTTTTAAAAAACGGTCCACAGTTCTTAAAATTCTCCTCGCATTGGCAAACTTAAGTTTCTCCATTGCTCCTGCAAAAGGCAGCCATATAAATCCCTTATGCTCAAAGGAAATCTTTATTTCCTTTTTCTTTGTTTGAGCAAGAAAGAACACAACGGTTTTAAATATAGTCTTTCCTTTTACTCGAAAATAATACTGAATATCTTCTTTAAATCCCGGAACAAAAATGATATCTTTTAGTCCCGTTTCTTCTGCAACCTCTCTTGCTGCAGCTTGTTTTTGCGTTTCACCTTTTTCAAGATGTCCTTTGGGAAAATCCCAATACTCTTTTTTTACGCGAGCTTCTGTGGGGTAGTGGAGTAATAGGTAGTAAAGCTCTTTTGCTTCTCTGCGGAATATAACAGCTCCAGCTGATTGTTCTTTTGGCATATTATTTAAGCAAGGTTAATAATTGTTTTTCAGAAAGAGTGTTTATCACATCGCTTTCTTTCACCCATCCCCTTCTGGCTTGAGCAATACCGTATTTTAAAAACTGAAAGTGATCTTTGTGGTGTGCATCAGAATCAATCACTAATTTTACTCCTGCCTGCACTGCTTTTGCAGCATATACATCTTTTAAGTCCATGCGAGAAGACCCGTTTACTTCAAGAACAGTTCCAGTCTTTTTTGCCACTTCAATAATCTTATCTATATCTACTTGATAGGCATCGCGCTTTTTCACAACACGCCCAGTGGGATGAAAGAGAATATCCACATGCGGATTTTTTATTGCTCGAACAATACGCTCTGTCATGTCTTTTTTTGACATCTTAAAATATGAATGCACGGAAACTCCTACTACATCTAGCTTGCTTAACGCCTCATTTGCAATATCTAGAGCGCCATCTTTTCGAATATTCACCTCAGCACCTTTTAAAATCTTAATGCCAGGAACCTTCTTTTGTACTTTGTCTATTTCCTTTGCATGCAAGAGAAGTTTCTTTTCATCTAGTCCTCTCGCTATAGAGAGGTCTGTGGTATGATCGGTAATCACAATATATTCTAATCCTTGTTTTTTTGCCTCTTTTGCCATTTCTTCAATGGAATGCTTTCCATCGGTCCAATTAGTCTGTACCTGAAGATCTCCTTTTAGAGCGTCATAGGGAATAAGGGTTGGAAGATTTCTTTGTAAGGCAGCTTCCACTTCTCCTTGGTCCTCTCTTAGCTCAGGTTCTGTATATTGCATGCCAAGAGCTTTATACACTTCCTCTTCTGTTGCGCAGGGAATAAGGGTTTTTCCCTTATACAATCCACGCTCAGACAATGTAAATCCCTTCTTTTTTGCCAGGGCTTCTATTTTCACGTTATGCTCCTTTGATCCGGTAAAGTACCAAGAAGCAGCTCCAAACACCTCTTGCACAACAACTCTTATGCCTACATCAAAACCTTCGTAGCTTTGCAAGCATATTCTGGTTTTCCCTTTGCTCAACACTTTTTCATGGGGAATCATGTCCACAAAAAAATCCATAGCTTTTTTTGGCTCTTTTGTGGTAACTAAAATATCTATGTCTTTAACTGTTTCTTTCATGCGTCGCAAAGAACCTACAACAACTGCCTGTTTTACCAGTCCTGACTCTTTAAGTTCCTCTTCATATCTTTTTGCAATGGGATATATATTTGCGAGCAATTGTCTTCCTTGAGACTTTTTAAGAAACGAAATAGCCTCAAGAATATTTTGCTGTTTCTTTTCTCCAAACAAAGGAAGCTTTGCTATCTTTCCTTTTTTTGCTGCCCTTTCAAACTCTTCAAGATTCTTTATCTTAAGATGTTCCCACAACTCCTTTATCATTTTTGGACCAATGCCTTCCACCAAAGTTAACTCCTCAATATTCACGGGCATTTTTTTTCTATACACCTGGAGCTCTTGTATTTCTCCGGTTTTTAAATACTCTTCTATTTTTCCTGCAATGCCTTTTCCCACTCCAGGAATATTTTCCAATCCTCCAAAACCCTCTTTTTGATATATCTTTTCTACATCTTCCTTGAGCGTCTCCAAGGTCTCTTTAACCTTCAAAAAAGCTTGCGGCTTAAAGGGAACTCCTTGTATCTCAAAATAGAGCGCAAGTTGAGAAAAAAGATAACTAAGTTCTTTATTTTTTATCTGCATAAATATATCAAAAGAATTTTTGAAACATATGTTCTGCCTTATTAAGCACTGCACGCTTTAGTAAAGAAATTCCTAAATGCAAAAATAGAATTAAGCCACCGATAGCCACCACAATTTCTACTGCTCGAACTACAAACGCAAAAGCTGCCCCGGTATGCGATGCTAAACCAAGAGATTGAAACACGAGAATCTGTAATGCTTCATGGCTACCTAGTTGCCCTGGGATCGGGATCAGCAAAGAAAGGAAGCTAAACCCAGTAATAGCTATAGCCGGGAAAAAGCCAATGAACTCCCCCAATAATGCTACAAGAACAAAGGTGCGAAGCAAGGTAAAAGACGCTTTAGCAAAGGAAAGAAACAGCCCTTCCCAAAATATCCGATTTCGCAAACGAAAAAAGTGGAGAAGTTCTTGCTCCATTTCTAAAAACCCGTTGGTTCCTGCAATACGAGGAAAAAACATTCTAACGATACTCTCCTTTCGATGTGATTTAAAATAGAAGAAGACAAGAGCCATAGCCAATACTCCAGCACCCAAGAGAATCCACCAAAAAAATGAAGAGATAAGGACACTTTTTGATATGAGGAGGAATCCAATTCCAATCCCCAAAAACAAAATATAGGCGGTTGCGTCCAAGAACCGCTCTATAGCCACAGAAACAATAGCGCGCGGCAAAGGAACTTTATGAAACTCCAAAAGAGCATAGGAACGAAACAACTCATTTCCAAAAAACACCATGGGAAAGAAAAAAGAAAGACTAAACCCCGCAAAGTATTGCTTAAGCAAAGAAAGGAGTGGAACTTGGTATCCCTGGTAGCGCAGAATTTCCCTCCAGCGCACCGCTCCCAAGGAAAGCATTAAGAGAGTGAGAATAAAGAGTAGCACTCCCCTTCCTCCCCAAAATTTCTGGATAGCGCTCCATACCTCATTCCACCCCACAGCTTGCATCACACTGGAAAATAAAATAATTCCCAGCACAAGGAATATAACAAATGCCAAGAGTCGTTTCATAATCTAAAATTATACCCTTTCTTTACATTTTTTCCTAGAATGCTATACAGAAAAAGAACAATGAAAGATATCCTTACTTTTTTTACCGAAATTGGAAAGATTAAAAACCTTCCCCAGAAGGGTCTTGTTTTGCGCAAAATCAAAGATCCCGCCCTTATAGGAGAGCACAGCTTCCGAGAAGCACTCATGGCATGGACTTGTTGCATGATCAGCGTCCCTCCTTTAAACTCGGGTAAGGCCATAAAAATGGTACTTATTCACGACCTTGCAAGGGGATATGCTGGTGATATTACTCCTTACGATCCAATTCTCAAAAAATATAAGAAGGCAAACCTTAAAGAGATATACCGAAAATGGGTGCGTCTTCCACAAAAAGAAAAACTTCAGTTTTTCAAGGAGAGTGAAAGAAAGGAGCATGCAGCCCTCAAAAAGCTAACGAAACGCCTTGCTCCTGCTGTTGCTCGTGAAATCCAACAAATATGGCAAGAATATCGCACTGGCACTTCAAAAGAAGCGAGGCTTGTATACCAACTCCATATGGCAGAAAACTTTCTTCAAGCACTGGAATATTGGAAACAAGACAAAAGATTTCCCATTATTTCTTGGTGGCAACAAATGAAGGAAACACTTTCCAATCCGACCCTAATAGAACTTTTAGCACAAATTGATAAAAAGTTTGCACGAGAACTGAAGAAAATATAAAAGGGCTTGTCGATATTTCGGCAAGCCCTTTGCTTTGTGTTGAGAAACCTACGCCACGTATAGCTGTTGTTTCATATCTATTCCCTCTACGTTAAAGGGAATTTCACGTTGGAGCTCCCCAAGAGTAGTCACAATCACACGCGCATCGTCTTCCCTGAACTCTCGAGGGGCCAAAAGTATCGGAAAGCATTCGTTCATGCCGGAGCGTCGGCCATAGCCTCTTATTCGCCCCCGACAAGTATCACAAGGAGAAAGAGCGATGTAATCAAACTCTTCCCCTTCTCGCTTCCCAACGATTGCAATGGCTTCGCAGTAATCGCCCACACCCATTGATTGGGTTGCAGCTAGAGCCACCTTCTCTCCGCACTCGCACAAAGCTATCTGGTCTGGGTCTTCCACGTTAGACCCACCGACCATACAAGCTATCCCTTTTCGTACTCTTTCTGCGCCCAGCCTTCGTAGAGCTTCACGGAAATTTTCCTCCCCATCGGGGTGAATCCGTATGGCTGCTCCAACGGCCCAACGTCCCAGAAGACGATTATAGGCATAATTTGCCTGCTCTGCTGCCAATTCCACCAATTGTTGATCTGCTTTCGGCAAATCAAGAAACCTGACATGCTTGACAGAGTTTATGGTGCTCATAACTTTCACTCCTTTAGCTTAAGCCAAGGGGCATAAAGCTTCTCAACGATGAAAGGTGCGTCTTTCTCTATACCACATTAATAAGAAATCTTCAATATTTTATAGGCAACTTTCACAGAAGAATGAACAACCACGGTCTCTCCTTTCACCCTTCCCATAAGAGTTTTTCCCACGGGGGATTCATTACTAATCATGCCAGCGGTTGGATTTGCCTCCATAGAACCAACAATAATGAACTCGTCTTTCTCTCCATCAACTTCAACAAGCACCTTTGCTCCAAGATACACTTCGTTTCTTTGTGCTTTAGGAGGAGATACGATAATTTCAGTGTTCTTAAGAATAATTTCGTATTCTGCTAGTCGTGCTTCAAGTAAACTCATATCTTCCTGGAAAGAAAGGTACTCTGGATTTACCTCCTCTGAATGCCAGCTACTTGGTATCTCATCCCCAGTTATCTTTTTTTTCTTAAATTCCAAGAGCGCCTTATAGTCCTGCTCAATCTTTTTGAATCCTTGTTTTGTAACGTAATATTTTTCTTCCATCATGGTACCAAATTATCTTGTGTAAATGAAAACAAGTCCCCTTATAGGAACCAGATTTATTGATACTACTTCATCAAAATTTCTTTTGGTCAACAAATCCAGCCACAAATCTTTTTTCCGCAAATCAATCCTGTAAACATCTTTAATAATTAACATTGTTTTAGAGCATTTTTCATGCAGGGTTTATTGTATAGTTTCCAAATAGTCTTGTCAATAGTAGTAAGGTTTCTAAAGGGATTATTGGAAAACCCTTTAGAAAGTAACTCTTTTCTCTATCTGCACGTATAGCACCATGTTTTACTATAGAAGAATAAGATATGCTGTCAAGGCTTTCCTTTGTCCTACAATCTTGGTCGAACAGTTTTTGGAAGAGAAGGAATTTCTCCAATGTAAACTTCAAAGCGATTAATACCAGGGGCTCTTCGTATCTCTTTTTCTACAAAACGCTCAATATCCTCCAAATTTCTCCCCAGAACACTTATCAATAGATTATACCTTCCTGTAATCTTAGCTATGTGATATACCTCCTGCAAGCTCTCCATCCTCTCTATTAAACGAGGTGTCGCCTTCTCATCTCCCTCAATCTGAAGATGCGCTGCTATAGTATAAAGATGATCAATGTTCAGAGTAGCTCGTACTCTTAACACACGTTCTTTTAACAAAGCGACTCTATTTTTTACCGAAACTGCACTTAAGCGAATTTTTTTACCTATTTCAACAAAAGACATTCTTCCATCTATTGCCAAAAAAGAAATAATCTGCAGATCTTTTGCATCAAATCGATCCAAATGCCAGATAGCCTCTGGTGTATATTTCCAGATAGAGAAATCTGCTAAGTTTTGCCGATCAATATACGTTGCAAATTTTATATCTTTGATTTTTAGGTTTTCTTTTCTCTGACGTAATCCCTCCATAGATCTTTTATACGCCTTGCCAGTAACAACATCTCCATCGACCACCAGTACTTTTCTGCCTCGCACCTCCTTCTCTTTTAAATTTGCTGCGTCGTCTTCCATGGCAAGCAACGTGATATTTTTCTTCTGCCCTATAAGCCATTCATGTAAGGCTAAAGCATACCAAATACCATTGGGCTCAAGATAGATGATGCAACCAGGATCCTTGCCAAAATACTTCTTAACATCCTCTCCTACCCCTTTAAGAAAGCGCTGAATAGGTTCGTATTTTAAAATATCCTTCATAAAAACATTGTACAGAAAGTAAGGAAAGTGTCAAAGCAAAGACTTTTGCATGGCGACACCTTGCTCTTCCTCTTTATTAAAGATTTGAATTTTACCATACTCTCCATCATACCCAGGTTCAATCTTTACTTTCCCCTCTCGCACTCGCAAAATTCCTTGTGCAATTTCCGGCGAAGTTACTTTGGTCAATTCCTCTTCTGTCGCATCCAGCAAGACAGTAAACTCAGTTCCAATCTGCAAAATGAGTTTTTCATACTCCACTTTTCCTCGCTTTGTACCAACCCCTTGATGTTGAGCATCTGCAATAATTTCCTGCAGAGGAATAAGGGATTTGTAGGGAATGACATTCTTTGGTTTTTCTCCTTCTCTTCGATCAGCCAACTCTGCTACACGATTAAGTACTCCTATAGTCAGCGGCCTCTTGCACACATGACACTGATTGTTCTGCTTTTTTGATTCCTCTGGACTCATTACCACATTACATAAACGATGGCCATCATAATGATACTTTCCCTCTTCTGGAAAGAACTCTACAGTATACAGAAATTTCTTTGGATCTTTTTTTACAATAGCCTCTCGCAGCGCAGGATAGCTTAACTTTGTATCAAAAACATTTACCTCTCTTCCAATCTTTGGCAAAGAATGAGAGTCTGAATTGCTTAAAAAAGTAATGTTATCCAGTGCAGATAATCTCCAGTTCATTTGAGGGTCAGAGGATAATCCAGTTTCAATTGCATAGATATATTTTGTGTATTCATCAAAACACTCCTTTAAAGAATCAAACCCTGACTTTGAACCAAACACAGCAAACCATGGAGTCCAAATATGAGCTGGGACTACCAAAGAAGACGGATCAGCTTCCAGTACAATCCTTACTGCCTCCTTTGCATCCAGCCCCAAAATAGGCCTACCATCAGATTTGAGATTCCCTATTAAAGAAAGTTGTGTATTTATTTTCTCTACTGCAACTATAGACGGAACTATCAGGAGAAGATGAACCTTTCTAACTTTACCTCCCTTTTTATAAATGCAACTGATTTCACTTGAAAAAACAAATCTGGTCTTGCCTCCTTCTTTTCTTTTATACAATCCTTCCTCTGCTGGCTCCAGTTCCTCTTTTAATTCTTTGAGCCATAAAGGGTGCGTAAAGTCTCCTGTTCCCATAACCTGAATACCTTTCTTCTGAGCCCATAAATCAAGATTGCAAAGATTCATCTCTTTTGAGGTAGCTCTTGCGAATCGAGAATGGATATGGAAATCAGCAACTAATTTCATTTTACGAGCTTTACTCCAATGCCAGCTATGAGCGAACCTCCAAATAAAAGGAGGCTTGCAAACATAGACCAAACAGCAAAATTTAGCATTTGCGCAATACTGCCTGCTGGCAGGAATCCCTCCAATTGTTGCCCGAGCAAGTCAGGAAGCTGATTTTGTAAATCTTCAAGAGAGCCAACAGAAAAAGAAGAGCCCACAGATTCCTCCTTGGCAACTAAAAAGAGTTCTGGCGCATCATTAGTTCCAGTAAAAATCAGATATGAGGAAAAAAGCGAATAGAGAATAATACCTATGCCTGCTGCAAGGAGGATAAATCCAAGAATCTTTTGCATAATTATATTAATACTTTTTGCATAACGTTTTTGGGGTAGTTTGCAACTTTTCTTAAAAATGCTCGATGGTACCACTCCCACACCTCCTTTGCTGCAAGAAATGCCTGAAAGTCCTCTTCTTTTCCTTCAAGTTCCACAAACTCGGTTTCTCCTTTTGCGTAAGACCATTGATGATTACACCATTCATTCCCCCCAGAGATTCGCTCTTTCCCACTTTTCATGCTCCTTTTAGCCAAACATCCTTTACACTCTTCATATTGATCAATACGCAAAATCCATCGAGTTTTTGCCTGAAGCTTTTTTTGAACCCCTTTATTATATGCATTAAGGTAAGCTGCGGTTTGCAAAGAATGCTCATCTCTTATGGCATTTCCAGTTTTTAAATCTACGATTCCTCTTGTTCCCTGTACTTCAGCTACCATGTCTACGGTCCCTGCATACCCATTCTCAAAGTCATATACCTTACACTCAATATCCTCTTTTGGACTTATAATACGCACGGTGTATTCCTTTCTCCATTGTTCAAAAACACGAAGGGTAGGCTCAATTTCTTTTTCTGCCTCATGCATCTCTTCTTTTAGAATTTTTTCAACAGCATAGTGTACCTTGTTCCCCCACTCAGCTGAGCGATAGCTTCCAGCAAAAAAAGGTCTTGATATGAGCGAGGTAATCGCAGTTACCCTTGGCATCCACATACCCTCTACCTCATATCCATACCTATGTTTGAAGTAATCAATACTCATACATTCACTTTTTCTTTTCAAAAGAATACAATTCTGGATTTTTTGTAATAATTTCCATGTTACAGAATAATTCCAAACATTGTTTTTACTCCAAAGCCAATTCCATAGGCAAACCCTGCTGCAACGCCTCCTATCAACAGCATCTCCAATCCCGCTTTTATAAAATTCCCTCCAGTGATAAGAGTGCGAATACTTCCTACCACAAAAAAAGTAACAGCAGCTAATACGCTAGAAATTAAAAACTGCTGAGAAGATGATATTAAAAATAGATAGGGAATAAGAGGAGCTGCTCCAGCTACCATGAAAGCCGTAAACGTTACTCCTCCATGCTGCAAAGGAGTAACTATATCGTTATTAGGAATCTCTTCGTTGTTTTGCAGTTTTTTCTTTTTTTCCAATTCTTTCTCAGAACGAATCGCCAAGAAATTGGACGCTCCCATGGAAAAAGCATCTGCCCCCAAAGAAGCAAGCCCCAGTATAATAACAATACCAGGAGACAAGAGTGCTCCTGCAGCTCCTGCCACTACAGCAAACGTGGTAACAATGCCATCGTTTGCTCCATATACGAAATCTCCGATATAGACGCCCTCTTTAAATCGCAGGAAAAATTCCTTGAGTATCATGAGCTCTTTTGTTTGCGAACAACCACCTTGGGCCAATCATCGTAGTGAAACACTCCTTGAACAATAACCCCACCCAAAAAGCCATAAAACGCAAACGGAGAAACAATAAAAAAGCTGGCAATAGCAGCTGTAATAAAGATGGCTAAAAAGATTAACCAATGATGAAGATGTACTCGCCAGTCTCCCACGCTAAACACTAAAGAAGGAATATGCTTCCAATTGGGCGCAGAGGTTTTCCTTCCTGCAATAAAGCGAGCCGCAAAGTATCCTGCAAGCAAGGCAAATCCTAATTCAAAAGAAATAAGCATAGGCAAAGCTCCCAAAGACGCTCTAGGAACAGCCTGCATAATCTGTGTTCGTGGTATTTTTGCAACAATTCTTCTCATCTTGTACGCTTCCTATTATAGCAGAACGTCAAGTTGGTATCAAACCCCTTAAAACTACACCTTTTTGTCTAAAACCCAAACTCACGAGCCACAAATCCTTCAAACTCTCCGGTGTACTCTTCTTCTGCCATTTCAGCATTATCCACCCTGGCAAGACCAGGTCCTTTATTTGTCCATTCTATAAACTCTTTTACTTTTTCTTTTGGTCCTTCAACTATAATTTCAACTTTTCCATCTAGTAAATTCTTTGCAAATCCAGTTAATCCAAGTTCCAAGGCTTTTGCTCTTGCGCCTTGCCTAAACAAAACCCCTTGCACCCTTCCTGAGATAAGTAGATGAAAACGAGTATTTTGCATAATTATCCTTCCAATATGGGTGCAAGTTGTGCGCTCAACATCCAAAGAATAAACACCACGGGACCTACAATCAAGAATAAAACTGTTAAAATATTATCTATCATAAAAAAGAAAGAAGCTCTACTATTGCTCCTCCTATTAATACAATGGCTACCAGGTAAGGAAGGAATCGAGGAATACGAAGCTCATATTCTGGCTCCCTTGTCCCTTTATTTTTTACTTTCAAAAACAAAGCAACAATGAGTACACCATCAATCACAGCTATAAGGCCAACAATACTTAGCACTAAGATAAACTCTTGAAATCCAATCAAAAATAATAGTAAGGGAGCAATGATTGAAATACCAGCTGAAAAAATATACGGAAAATGAAAATCATACCTCAAGGAATTTTTCAAATAATTCCCTAAGATCAAGAAGGAAGCTGCAATAGCAGTAAGTCCAAGCACAGATCCCAAAACAATCACCCCCTTCCCCAAAAATGGTATTAATCCTTGCAAAGCATCGGGAGAGGTTGCGCTTCCCGAAACCCCCACCACGAACAAGGAAAATGCAAGATAGAGCGCAATGATAATCACTCCAGCAATAACAATAACGTTATCAATATTTCTTTTCTCATGTTTTCCCTTAAAGAAATCTACGATCTCTGGTATAGCAGGCCATCCTGCCAAAGCAAACAAAATAACGCCATAGGGCAAAAAGAGATTATCTGTATTGATGAGAGAAAAGTTTTTTAATTGTATATGAGGCGTAGCAAAGAAAAAAATGAGAAAAATACCAGCAAATAATACAATATTCATTATAAGCTCAGCCTTGGCTATTAATTGAATTCCTCGAAGAATGAAAAACGAAAGTAGTGCCCAAAATAACAGAGAAAAAGCAGTCTGGGAAAAAGGAATTATCTCTCCTAAAATAATATAGAGAAAGTCACCTGCCAAAATAATGTACACCAAGAGAGTCCCTATAATCCAAAATAAGGTAGAGAACGTAGCTAAACCCTTACCCCATGAACCAAGATATTTACTGGCATATCCAATCAATCGTGCCTTTTCTTTCGTTCGCAAGCAAACCTCTCCAAAAAACAAATGGAGCAATATTACTGCTCCTCCAAGAAGTATAAAATAAAAAAGGGCGGGCACAATCCCGCTCTGTGAAAAAACATAGGGGAGTGCAAATATTCCCCCACCAATAATAGTGCCTACTAAAATGGACAGTGCAAGTAAAAACCTGTTATTCATTTATGCTATTGTGTCCTTCTGTTTTACTTACCCCACCAAACTTCCTTGTGACGAATTTTTGTTTCAGGAGTAGCAAAAAATTCCTTACTAATTTCCAATACCTTTTCCTTGTCGTACTCCTTGCAAGAAAAAACATCTACTAAAGCTTCCTTGTATTTAGTAAAGGTGTGCACAGAAATATGTGAAAGATCAACAAGAGCTAACACGCTTAGGCCAGGGTTATCCTTTACGCCTTCTTGAATAATTGGGCCTCCTATTATTTTCATTTCTATTGCAGAGGCAATTTTTTCAACAAAACTTATTAACGCCTTAGGGTCCTCAATATTCCCATTACAATTTTCTAAATCGAGAATATGATGAAATCTTTCTGTGACCATATTATTTGGCTGCTCTTATTTTCTCGTTATCTTGCCTAAATTTCTATACCTTAAAAACGCGGTATCCTTCGCGAACCACTTTTAAAACTTTAATTCCAATTTCATCTCTTGCTTTAGCTTTTGCTATAGGCTTATGATCCTTTTGCATAGAAGAAATCTTTACCTTAATCATTAGAGTTCCACCCTCAATACGAATAGTGTCACCCTTTTTCAATGGAGCCTTTAATTTAATAGCAGCTACCTTAATCTTGTCAAAATAGTGAGAAACCTTGCCAATTGGCTTTTCTTGAGTTTTTAAAACTATTTTCTTTTTAACCGTCTTTTTTACTTTTGGTTTTTTCTTTACCATATGTTTTATTGTAGCATGTAAGAAAGATAGTCAAACGGCCTTACGTTCGAGAAATTCGAAAGAGACCTCCGCAAGGAACAATTTCCATTCCTTGCTTTTTAAGTTCATCTAAAATGAGGTTCATACCAATAGAATCAGAAGACATGTGTCCTGCCACAACTACATTAAGATGAGCTGTTTCTGCCTCCTTTTTTGCATCCTCCGCAACATGCATATCCACAACTGTTCCAATTCCAGCATGCCCAATCCGTTCGTACATTTTAGGAGAAGGATCAGTGCCTCCTGTCATATTAACCAGAATCTTTCCACATCGATTCTCCAAGTTCCCTACAAATATCCGAGGACCAACCCCTCTTAAAATTGCCTCTTTATACTCTTCAATATCACTTAAAACTTTCATTAAATCTTCCAGTTGCTCAGGAGCTCCTGCTTCAAGCTTTTCTCGCACAAAGTTTCCTGAAATATTATCTGCAACAGTATGGAGACACATAAGATTCATATTAAGAATACGAGCTGCGTCCACGGTGCGCCAATTGTTTCTTGGATTTACACCTCGAGCAACTTCTCCAAGACGCTCTTTTGTAAGTGCTTCTCCAACATTAATTGGCACTCCATACTTACTATACAAATCAGCTTGAAGCTCCATTACCTCGTGCATATCTGCTAAGGCCCTGCCTATTGGATGATGAGAAATAACAAGATCAATATCTCCTAATTGCTTTGCAATGAGAAGTTCTGCTGGCTCAATATCAATACCAACCATTACTTTTTTTATCTCTTTATCCTCTGCTATATGCAAAACTCTGGTATCAGAGTATGGATTGGTTAAAGATTCTTGATCAAACTCTTTTTTTTGTTCCTCAGAAAGCTTTTCAAATTTCTTTTTGTTGCGCCCCAAAACTTTCGCCACATCCTCTTTGGAGCGAAAATCAGCATCAATTCCCATTTCTATTGCCTTTTGATAAATTTCCTGTATCTTCATTTTTTCTTTGCTGCGGTTACCACTTTCTTTTTTGTAATAACTTTTTTAGGCGTTTCTTCTTTTTTTTCTTTTTGTTTTTCTTCTTTCTTCTTAGGTTTTACGGTAAATTTCTCTATGAGTTCTCGTATAAGTTCTCTTTGCTTTTTTGTGTCTGAAAACTCCCTACGAATGTGGGCTTTTTGAAAACGAATATACTTCCTCGTACTTTTTGAAAATAAGGGTTTTGTCATAAAAAAAGATAGTGATTATTCTCACATCTTGCATATGTACACCTTCAGACCTTACCATAATTATTCAACTTTGTCCATTCTTCTTTAACTACTTCCCTGTCATCCCAGGGAATTCTTCTCCCTTTGGCTATTGCAATAGAATCTTCAGATCCCTTCCCTGTTATAACGACAGTATCTCCTTTTTTACTTAAGCTTAATGCTTTTTTAATAGCATCTCTCCTATTTATTACTTTCTCTGCTTTCCCTTTTGTTCCTGCAATCACCTCATCCATAATTTTCTCTGGGTTTTCCTCATAGGGATCTTCATCTGTCACGATAATAGTATCGCAGTGTTCAAGGGCAATCTTGCCTAAAATAGGGCGCTTCCACGCATCTCGTCCACCCCCAGCACATCCTAGGACGCATAGTAATTTCCCAGAAGAAGGTTTTAGTGTCTCATACACTTTCTTTAAGGCAGCAGGAGTAAAAGCATAATCCACAACAACTCGAATGGGCAGGGAGATTACTTCTTCCATGCGCCCGGGAATACTTTTCATTTTTCCTAAAGCCTTTTTGCAAACCTCAAGGGAAATCCCTTGCGCCATGGCTACTGTAATTGCAGCAAGCGCATTCTCCACATTAAACGTTCCAAGAAGTCCTAGGTAAAGCTGCGTATCGTTAACAGAAAACTCCAGTCCTTTATTCTCTTTTACATTTTCTCCTCTAGTGCCAAGCTCATCCTTTATTGCACTAAGAATAGAATAGGTATATATCTTTTTTGCGGGGAACTTTAAAAAGAAAGATGCATGTTCATCATCTGTATTAATAACATGGGTATTTTTTACCATGGAAAATAATGATCCCTTTGTGTTTTTATAATTTTCAAAAGAACCGTGCCTCTCAATATGTTCTTTGGAAAGATTGGTAAACACAGCAGTATGAAAACCAATAAACCTGTGGCGATGTTGAAGCATTCCTTCTGACGTTACTTCCAAAACAACATGTGTGCACTTTTTGTTCTTTGCTTGGCGCAAGAATTGTTGAATAGCAAAGCGTCCCGGCATTGTCATCTTCATTTTGTTTTTCCATTCTTCTTCTTGTATTTGAAAACGAACAGAAGACATGGAAGCTGTTTTAAATCCAGCTTCTTTAAATATACGGGAAAGCATATCTACGGTGGTAGACTTTCCATTGGTTCCTGTTATTGCAATAACGGTCATTCCTCTTGCAGGAAATCCATAAAACACAGCTCCAAAAAAAGACCATAAAAAATGGTACCAGCTTAAAAGAAACTTTGGAGTAATCTTTCTTAAAACATTTAACATCTAAATTAACCTAGCGTATCTATATACTTAGAGTATCATGATTTTTTGAAGAAATAAAAAGCAGGAGGGATGCTGGCTGCACCTCCTCCTGCGATACTACTTAGGAGACTCGGCACAGATGTAGCTTTTGTCTCCTTTTGTTAAAGACGGGACGTGGCGCCCGTCCGTTGTGCCATCCACTCTGCGAAGGTCGTCGTGTTGTTGCGCTTCGTATCACTTAGAAGTCCGGTTACCAAAGATGGTGGGTCGGTGATCTTCGTGACTGGTAAGATCTTCGTCAGTGAGTTGCTATCGATAAAACGCACAATTCTGCTGTCATCATTGCTTGGTGGATTATCATTTGAGACACGTGCCTCAGACGTTCAAAACATACCCAAGGCAAACATTGTCGCGAATATCGCGATAGCCATGAGAAGAGCGAGACCAAAACTGATCCCGATTTTGGTGTTCATTACACCCCTTCGGTTTCGTTTTCTTTTGGCCAAAAAAAACTGAATCTTGTCTTTTCTTATTAAGCAACTACCTCCTGAGCTGCGAACTACCCCTATCCTAAGCACAAAAAACTCCCTTATCAATTGTTTTGTCCCCGTCCTAAGGCTCTTAGAGCCTCTTTAATGCGCTGATCAGTCTGTGTGATCTCAAGAGGCACGCGCGACAATACCTCTTTTGACTGCTTTTTACTAAACCCTAAAGCAACAAGAGCATCTGCTGCCTCACTATCCTCACCAGTAGGATTTTTTCCATTAAGCAAGCGTAGCTTCCCTGTAAGCTCCAAGATAATCTTTTGTATCCTTTTTTGTCCTATCCCATGAACCTTGGCAAAATAGCTTACATCTCCTTTTTCAACTGCTCCTCTTAATTGCTCCATAGTGCCCAGAGAAGCAATGTTTAAAGCAGCTTTTGGTCCAATGCCAGAGATATTATTTAAAGTTTCAAACACTTCCAAGGCTTGGGGCGACTCTACGCCATACAGCTCCAAAGTTTCTTCTCGTTTTATGTGAAGATGGCAGTATATTTCTGTTTCGTTTCCCACTAAATAGGAAGAGACACGATTCTCTGCAACATACACCTTATACCCTACTCCTTGAGTCTCTGTTATGATATAATCTGAGCCCAAAGCTATAACCTTGCCTTTAAGATAAGAAATCATAGATTTATCTTACATGAAGTTTCAATTAGTTTCCAACTTTAAACCTACGGGAGATCAACCACAAGCCATAAAAAAGCTTGCAGAGAATCTTACATCTGGCGCGAAAAATCAGGTGCTCTTGGGTGTGACGGGATCGGGGAAAACCTTTACCATGTCCAATCTCATCTACAAAAGCCAAAGACCTGCCCTTATTATCTCTCCAAACAAAACATTAGCTATCCAACTGTATCAGGAGTTTAAAGAGTTTTTTCCTCATAACGCAGTCCACTATTTTGTATCCTACTATGACTACTATCAGCCTGAGGCATATATTCCCCAGACCGACACCTATATTGAAAAGGATGCAAAGATTAATGAAACTATAGATCGCATGCGACATGAAGCAGTGCAGGATCTTTTGTCCAGGCCAGATTCTATTGTGGTAGCGTCTGTCTCTTGTATTTACAACATAGGATCTCCTGAAGAATACCAAAAAGTGTCCTTGGAAATCCAACCAGGACAACATATTACAAGAAAGGAACTTCTCTCTTCTCTTACTTCGCTCCAGTATGAACGAAATGATATTGATTTTCACCCTGGAACATTTCGGGTCAGGGGACAAGTCATTGAAATATATCTTGTTACTGGAAAGGAACTTATAAAAATAGAGCTTGATTCAGATATTATAGAAAGTATTTCAACTGCCAAAGATCCACTCAACCCAAAATACCAAATACTCAATAGTAATTATTTACTCTACCCTGCAAAGTTTTGGATTGCCTCTGAAGATAAGCTAAAAATTGCAATGCAAAATATTAGAAAGGAATTGCAAGATACTTTACTTACACTAAAAAAACAAAACAAGCTCCTGGAAGCACAGCGCTTGGAGCAACGCACAAACTATGACCTGGAAATGATTGAGGAGACTGGGTACTGCCACGGCATTGAAAACTATTCGCGCCATATGGAATTTCGCTCTCCTGAAGTTCCGCCTTTTACTCTCCTGGACTACTTTCAAGATAACTTTCTTGTTTTCTTGGACGAAAGCCATCTTGCTCTGCCCCAGTTGCGTGCTATGTCAGCGGGAGACAAAGCAAGAAAGCAATCATTAATTAACTTTGGATTTCGCCTTCCTTCAGCATTAGATAATCGCCCTTTAACATTTAGCGAATTCTTTGATAAAACAGGGCAAAGAATCCATGTTTCTGCTACCCCAGGTGAGTTTGAGCAGGATCTTGCCATGCAAGAAGGAGGCCAAGAATATATTGTAGAGCAGATTATTCGTCCTACCGGTCTTTTGGAACCAGCAATTGAGATTAGGGAAACCAAAAATCAATTACAAGATCTTACAAAAGAACTAAAAAAGTTAAAAGCAAAAGGACAACGCGCCTTAGTTATTACCTTAACGAAAAGATTAGCAGAGGAAATTGCAAGCTTTCTTTCCAAGCAAGGTCTTAATATTGAATGGCTGCACTCTGAGGTAAAGACTCTGGATCGCCCTGGTTTTCTTACAAGACTAAGAAAGGGAGAGATAGATGCACTTGTTGGTATTAATCTTTTGCGAGAAGGGCTTGATCTCCCAGAGGTTACTTTGATTGCAATTTTGGATGCAGACAAAGAGGGATTCTTGCGAAATGAAACAACGCTCATTCAAACCATGGGAAGAGCAGCACGACACCAAGAAGGCAGAGCTATCTTGTATGCAGACAAAACAACTCTCTCTATGAAAAATGCTATTACCGAAGTAGACCGCAGAAGAAAAATTCAAGAGGAGTATAACAAGGAACACAGCATAACTCCCATGCCTATTATAAAAGAGGTGCTGGATTGGGAGCTTGAGCAAAAAGGAAAAGACATTGAAGCAGAGTTTGCGGGATTGAGTGATCCCGAACTCTTAAAAAAAGAGATGAAGACCGCTGCAAAGAACCTAGACTTTGAGCGCGCAGCTGAGATAAGGGACTTGATAAAAAAAGGAAAAAATGCTATATAAAAAGATATGCCAATAACAAAATCTGCAAAAAAGGCTCTGCGCCAAAACGTACGAGGGAAAATTAGAAACCTCAAGCGCAAAAACACCATGAAGACCTTGGTAAAGCAAACCAAGAAACTAGCTACAACAGAGAAGAAAGAGGAAGCAGTAAAGCTTCTCCCTGAACTCTACAAGGCGATTGATAAAGCAGCAAAAAGAGGAATTATTAAAAAGAATGCTGCAGCAAGAAAGAAATCTCGCCTTACTAAACTTATACAAAAAGTCAGCGGCTAGAGTCGCTGGTTTTTTTTGAGGCAGCACTAATTGCAAACAAATACAAAAGTTGCTCTGGATTTCCCTTTCCGGTCTTAAATGCAAGGTCCAGGGAAAATATCCTTTTGTATAACTCTTTTAGCTCGTTAAGCGAAAAAAGTTCTGCTGCAATAAAATTCTTTTTTGCAACAAAGGGGTGAAGTTTTAGTTTTTGCGCAATCTCTCCTGCTGGCACTCCTCGCTCCATTAAATCTTTTTGAGATAAAAGAATACGAAACTGCCAAGCAAACATGCTGAGCAACTGAAGCGGAGACTCTCCTTTGTGAAGATGTTCTGATAAAAGCTTGATTGCTAGCTTTCGGTTTCTTGTACAAATTGCATCAATGGTAGAGAAGATTTTTGGCTCCAATGGTTTTTCTACAAGCACTGATACATCATGCTTTGTTACTTCTTTTTTTACAAAAGAGTATGTAAAAGCTGCAAGCTTTGATATTTCTTGAGCAAGACGTTCCAAATCGTCCCCACAGGAAAAAAGCAACTCCTCCAGTGCTTCAGGAGCAAGGGAATTATCATACTTTTTTATCTCGCGTAAAGCCCAATTTTTAAGATCTATTCCTTTGAGCTTTAGGAACTCCTCACTTTTCCCATGGCGCAAAAGAAACTTAAATAACGAGCTTGTCTTCTTTGCATCTTTTGCAACAAAAACTAAAGTATGAAGATTAGCCTTAAGTAAAATATCTTGAATGTCTTTTTCTTCAAACTCCTTTACTAAAAACGCATCATGAAAAATCAAAAGCTTTTGGGAGTCAAACAAAGAAGGAGTATTGAGTTTGTAAAATACTTCTTTCGAATCGGTATCACCACAATCAATATCTTCAACAAGCACACCCTTTACAATCGCATCTTCTTTGAGCTCACGCACTCTTTGGCGCGCAAGATACGATTCGGGGCCGTGTAATAAAAGAAGCATAGATTCTAACTGGGCGCCACACAAAGCTACGCTAATATTTCCTTAATCTTTTCTGTGATTTCCCCAGGAGTAAAGTGGGCCTTAATCATGTAATCTTTTGCTCCAAGTTTAACCCCCTTATCAATATCTTCTTTTTGTCCAAGATTGGAAAGAATGATGACTGGGATATGTTTGGTTTCCTCTGCTTCCTTAATGTAACGCAATACTTCAAATCCATGCATGGCAGGCAAAATAAGGTCCAAAACAATAAGCTTGGGCTTTTCTTCTTTTGCCATGCGCAGCCCCTCTTCTCCGTTCGTAGCTACAACTACTTCATATCCTTCTGATCCCACCTTTTTTACAAGCAACTCTCGCAAGAACTTATCATCCTCAACGATTAAAATCTTTGTCATACTACTATATACTACCCTTTGTTTAAAAATTCTTCAATGTCTTTTTTAATAGGCAGAGCAAGGGTAAAGATAGTTCCCTTTCCTTCTTTTGACTTAAACCGTATCTTTCCTCCGTGAGCTTTCATAATGTTACTGGCAAGATAGAGGCCAAGACCAGACCCATTCACCTCCACTTCCTTTGCATTTGTGGCACGAAAGAACTTATCAAAAATCCGAGACTCTTGGTCCTTTGGAATCCCAATACCTGTATCTTCAATAGAAACTTGCACCTCCTTTGCACTGTGCAAAACCTGCACAGTCACTCTTCCTTTTTTTGGAGTATAGCGAAGGGCATTTTCCAAAAGACTCTGCACCACCAGTTTTATCTTTTCTACATCAATTATCACTTCGGGAATATTGTCGTTTAAACTTTTTACTTCCAGCGTCACCTCCTTTTGCTTGGCTACATCCTGATATAACTCAACCATGCTTTTTACAATATCATCTATCTGTGCAAAAGCCGGTTTATACAAATACCGGCCTTCTTCAATTCTTGCTACGTTTAATAAATCATTAATAAGCTCAATCATTCGATCGGTTGATTCAGATATTTTTTCCAAAAGCTCTTGTTGCTCTTTGTTCACAGGACCCGTATCTCCATCTATCACCATCCTGGTGCTCCATTTAATAGCGGTCAGGGGTGTACGAAGCTGATGGGCGGCTAAAGAAACAAATTCTGTTTTCATTTCTTGTGTGCGCTGTACTCTCGTAATCATTCCGTTGAACGCGTTTTGCAGTTCTTCTATTTCTCGGGCACCAGTCTTTTGAATTCGTAGCGAAAGATCCCCTCTTCCTACTTTCATAACTACTGCCTTAATAACTTTTAAGGGACGGAGAATTCCTCTTGTTATAACAAAGGTTAGTAAAATAACCGCCACAATATTTGCCCCGGCAACAAGAATAAGTGGCAGTGTTTGCTCGTCTTGCGCTGCAAAATATACAGAAATCAAAGAGACCAAAAATAGCAACGCAACAATCAACATTACTGCAATTTGAATAGAAAATTTCATTGAACCTTTTTTTGAACTCCCCAGTTTTGCCCCAAGGTTACCTTTACCTGCAAAGGAACCTTTAGCTCAACCACTTCTTCCATAAGGAGCGTAATCTCTTGTACTCTTTTTTTCACTATATCATTGCGTATCTCAAACAACAATTCATCGTGAATTTGCAGGAGCATCAAACATTCCTCTTGCTGTAAGCTCAATTCCTTTGCAATACTCACCATTACCATTTTAATAATATCAGCCTGGGTTCCTTGGATTGGATGGTTAATAGCAACTCGCTCTGCAGCAGCGCGAATATGTGGAGTACTGGACTGAATATCAGGAAGATAGCGTTTTCTGCCAAACAAGGTTTCTGCATACCCAAGCTCTCGCGTCGAATCTATAGTGTCTTGCATATATCTTGCAATATGAGGGAACTGCACAAAGTAGTTCTCAATAAAATCCTCTGCTTCCTGATATGGGATGCCAGCTGACTGAGAAAACCCACGAGCTCCCATGCCATAGAGAATCCCAAAGTTTAATGCCTTTGCCCGAAACCTCATTTGCAAGGTAACATCTTTGTCTTTCACTCCAAATACTACAGCAGCGGTTTCTTGGTGAATATCTCTTCCTCTAAAAAAGATTTCCTGCATTTTCTCTTCCCCTGCAATATGAGATGCAATACGAAGCTCTACTTGTGAATAGTCAAAAGAAACCAACAAAAATCCTTTCTTTGCAACAAAGCCACGGCGAATCTTCTGCCCCCATTCTCCCTGCAAAGGAATATTTTGAAGATTCGGGTTTGAGGAAGACAATCTCCCGGTTGCAGCCCCTAACTGATCGAAATGCGTATGCACCCTCCCCTCTTTATCTGCCAAAAGAGGCAGGGGAGTAACATATGTGTTTTGTAGTTTTGCTAACTCTCGATACTTTAAAACCTCACGTATGATGGGGTTTCCCTCTTGAAGCTTTTCTAACTCCAAAGATGCAGTGGAAATAACTCCACCTGGGGTTTTATGCAAGCCTCGCGAGGAAAGTCCCATTTTCTCAAAAAGCATCTCGGATAATTGTTTGGGTGAATTAATGTTAAACGCAGTTCCTGCTTTTTTTGTAATACTTGTTTCCAGATTTTTTAAGTTCTTTTGAAGCTCACCTGAAAGCTTTTTAAAAAACTTCTTATCAATTTGAATTCCAGTTTTCTCCATCATTCGAAGCACCAAAGAAAGCTCCTGCTCTATTTCATATATCTTTTCTGATAGCACGCCTTCCTCATATAAATGCTTGAGTTTTTCTGTAAGTTGATCTTCTTTTGATATTTCTTCCTGGCTCTCTTCTTTATCTCCAACATCCGGTATGCGCGTAACTAACGTTCGAAAACCAAATCCCAGCAAAACTTTTTGTACATCTTCTTTGTTAAACTCTTGCCAGGCAAGATTAGGCAAACTGAAATCTAAAGGTACATTGCAATCAATAGTAGCCAGATCCTTGCTTAAAAAAGCAATGTCTTGCTCCTTTAAAAGAGTTTCTCTTAATTTTAAAGAAATACCAGGAATTTCTTCTCTTGCTTTGAGCTCAGAATACACAGACTCCAAGGAACCCAAAGAAGAAAGAAGTTGTGTTGCGGTTTTTTCACCAACTCCCTGAACCCCAGGAATATTGTCTGAAGGATCTCCGCGAAGCCCCTTCCAATCTGCAACTAATTCAGGTCCTATTCCAAAGCGCTCTTGCACCTTTTTTTTGTCAAAAAGCACAGAATCCTTAATTCCTTTTCGCATGGCATATACTTTAGTTTGTTTGTCCACAAGCTGAAGCAAATCCATGTCCCCTGAGAGAATAGTGGTTTCTAGCAAAGGAACAGCTTGTCTTTTTTGAGCAAGTTTTGCTATGGTTCCAATAATATCGTCTGCCTCAAACCCTGCCTCCTCAAACACAGGCACATGAAAGGCCTTCAAAACCTCTTTTATCTTGGGTATCTGGCTATACAATTCATCTGGAGCTTTTGCCCTCTTTGCCTTATACTCTTTAAATTTCTTCTCTCGCTTGGTTGGAGCAGGATGGTCAAACGTAGCTGCGATATAGTCTGGATGAAACTCATTAATAGCCCTAAAAAAAGCTAGCACAAATCCATAAACCGCATTTACCATTTCCCCTTTTGAATTACTCATAGGAGGCAAGGCATGGAAAGCCCTATGAATTAAAGAGTTTGAATCAATAATGAGAAGCTTTTTCTTTTCTGGCATACAAGTATTTTAGCATGAATAAAAGAAAAAGGCCGAGAACAGAGTCCTCGGCCATCGGTGCCAACATGCGAGGCAATGAGGCTTATCCAGGCTAAACCCTAGGATTGTTAAGAGCCCACACAGCCGTGCGCCCTAGAAGGATGTGCTGTTCCTTTGGGCAAGCAATAGGCACCGACTTCAGCCTATCACAATCTTTCTCTCGGTCAATTCATTGCCTTGCACAAAAGAAATCCAAAGAGCATCTTTTGGGATAATACGTTTCACGTGGTCTGCCCATTCTATTGCTACAATATTTTTAGAGTTTCCTATAATTTCTTTCCACTCCAGTTCTAAAAGTTCTTTTCCATTTTTCAAGCGATAGCAATCAATATGATACAATGTTCTTCCTTTTTTAATATTGTAAGATTTTACAATCAAAAAGGTGGGACTTAATACATTCTTTTTTACGCCAAGTCCTTTTGCTAGTCCCTGAACAAAAGAAGTTTTGCCGGCTCCCAACTCTCCTTTTAGTGCAAATACGAAAGCACCCTTCTTTTTTGGGGCTGTTAAAATAATTCTTGCAAGTTCTTTTGCAATGTCCTGTGTTGTTTTTAAAGAATCAGAGTGAATTGACTTTTTCATGAAATTACGCTAGTTTTGAATATATGGAGCAGCAAAAGAAAACATTTGCAGTAAAGCTCAAGGGTTTAGCTCCCTGGATTTCACAAATCCAATATGAAAAGGAGGAAACAGATCTTACCCTCTATTTCACGCTCAAAAAAGATACTGAAATCAATGTTATTCTAGAAGATGGTAAGGCGGAGAGCAAGCTCCTTTCTCCAGTTACGCCTTCCTTAGCCCCTCTTGCACAAAGACTCATCTCTAATGTTGAATACAAGCCAAATTCAGACATCTATATTACCTCACTTCAAAAAAAAGACTTTATTGAATGTCGCGCCACCTCTCTTGCCCTGAAAGGTTCAATGGAAGAATTAAAGCAGTATGGAGCTGAAGAGTCTTCCTTTCTTGTGTTATACGAAACAGGCAAAGGAACACATGGCCTTTTGTGGAGCAAACGCCAGGATATAAGGGAAAAAGTGCAGGAGCAAAACCAAGGGACGCAAAAAGGTAACTGGGTGCTGTTTATAACAAAAAGCACTCTTCCTTCACTTCAAGAGCACTTCAAAGCAAAACTATGAGTCCCGCGCAAGGAACTCGACAAAAAATTACCGGAAAGATTACTCTTGCAAAAAAGCTTGCAGGAGAACTTAAAAATGAAGTAAAGTCTTTAAAGGATCTTTCGCTAAAGCTTACTTCGTGGCAAACAGATGATACCAGCACTCTTCTTGTAGCGCTTCTTGCCTCAGTTGTATTTTTGGAGGCTTCAGATCTGCACTTGGAAGCACAAGAGCAGGATGCAAGACTCCGCGTTCGCATTGATGGCATGTTACAGGACACAGCTTTGCTTTCTTTGAAAACCTATGGAGCCTTGCTCTCTCGAATAAAGCTCCTCTCTGGCATTAAGCTCAATGTTTCAGACCGTCCTCAAGACGGAAGGTTCACTTTTGTTTTAGAAGAGTCCCTACCTATTGAAATCAGGGTTTCTTCTCTTCCCTCAGAACACGGAGAATCCTTGGTCTTGCGTATTCTTAATCCAAAAAGCTTAAAAACAATAAAGGACCTGGGCTTAAGAAAAAACCTTCTTTTGTTGTTTCAGGAGGAAATTAAAAAACCCAACGGTATGATTTTAGTAACAGGTCCAACAGGATCAGGAAAAACCACCACCTTGTATGCTTTTTTAAAGAGCGTACAGAAACCTGAAATTAAAATTGTTACCATTGAAGATCCTATTGAATATCACTTGGAAGGAATCTCCCAAACCCAAGTTGCGCCAAAAGAGTATACTTTTGCTTCTGGCCTTCGCGCAATTGTGCGCCAAGACCCAGATGTTATTTTGGTAGGAGAAATCCGAGATCAAGAAACTGCAGGTATTGCGCTTCAAGCAGCCTTAACAGGGCACCTTGTTTTTTCTACGCTGCATACAAATGACGCCGCAGGAACCATTGCAAGACTTCTTTCCCTTGGGGCAAATCCAATAAATGTTTCTGCTGCGCTAAGCCTCATCATTGCCCAGCGCCTGATAAGAAAAGTGTGTACAGCATGCGCTAAAACCAGAACAGCTACTCTACTTGAATTAAAAACAATACAAGAAGGTTTAAAAGATCTTGCAAAAGAGTTAATACCAAAGATTCCTTCCACACTTAAACTCATAGAGCCTCAAGGGTGCGCAGCATGTAATAACACAGGATACAGGGGCAGAGTTGGTATTTTTGAGGCGATTGTTGCAGATGATGCTTTGGAAACCTTTGTATCAAAATCCCCTTCTATTGGCGAATTAAGAGCATACGCACAAAAAGCCGGTATGGTAAGCATGTACCAGGACGGCCTATTTAAAGTATTGGAAAAAACAACAACGCTCAAAGAGATAGAGCGCGTTACTACTGAGTGAATACCAGCTTAGCTGGGGACCATTTGGTGTTTGGAACGCAAATGTGAAATTACCCCGGGGTATGGTTCAGCATGACCCGATCCACCCTCCAAGACAGATAACTCCAGGTCCCCAGCTAAAACGGTATTCTCTTCTATTTCCTACCCCAATGAGTATAATATATAATACAGTAGATGTCAACCCCCCCCTTCCATGATTCCAAAAGACCACAGCGTAAAAAATATGGAACAAAATGAAACCCAAGAACCTCTCTACACTGCACTGAGGCCTCAAACCTGGCAAGAGTATATAGGGCAAGAAAAGCTTAAAAAATCTTTGAGTATAATTATTGAGGCAGCAAAAAAACGTAATGATGTCTTAGAACACTTGCTATTTTATGGCAACTCTGGTCTTGGAAAAACCTCGCTTGCTCAAGTAGTAGCAAAAGAGATGGGAGCTAAGATGACTTTTTGTTCTGGCACGTCTTTGGAGCGCTCAGGAGATGTTGCTTCACTTCTTACCAATCTTGAAGATGGAGAAATACTCTTTATTGACGAATGTCATCGCCTGCCAAGAGGAATTCTTGAAACCCTTTACTCTGCCATGGAAGACTACAAGCTCCATTTGGTTTTAGGAAAGGGGCCCATGGCAAGAACAATGGATCTTTCCTTGCCTCGCTTTACGTTAATTGGCGCTACTACCAAAATGGCGCAACTTCCTGCGCCGTTTCGAAATCGCTTTGGAGCCATTTTTCAGTTAAACTTCTATGAACAAAGAGACATTGAGAAAATTGTAGAGCGCTCTTCCTCCATTCTTCAGTTGCAGCTTACAAAAGAAGCAATAGCAGCTATTGCTTCGCGCTCACGCTTTACGCCTCGAGTTGCAAATAGGATACTTAAAAGAGTTCGAGACATTGCAACCATTAATGAGATTGGTCTTGTTAATGAGAAGCATGCAGCAGAAGCATTTGGCTTTCTTGAGATTGATGAACTTGGCCTTGAGCCTGATGACAGAAAGATTTTGCGCATTATCATCCAGAAATTTTCCGGAGGGCCAGTTGGTATTCAAGCCTTAGCTGCCATGGCTGCAGAAGAGCAGGAGACCATTTTAGATGTATATGAACCCTACTTGTTGCAACTTGGATTTTTAGAGCGTACTCCGCGCGGGAGGGTTGCTACACCGAGAGCATACAAACATCTCGATATTACCCTCCCCCAAAAGGATTTATTTTAACTATGTCAGGTCACTCTCATGCAAAAACTGTAGCGCACAAGAAAGGGATTGCTGCTGCCCAGCGCTCAAAGATATTTTCCAAAATGGCAAGCGAAATTGCCATTGCAGCAAAAGGCGGAGGTGATCCTGCGTCCAACTCAAGGCTCCGTATGGCAATAGACAGAGCCCACTCCTTTAATATGCCTACCCTTAATATTGAGCGGGCAATAAAACGTGGAACTGGGGAAGAAAAAGGAGCTGCTTTAGAAGAAATACTCTTTGAAGGGTATGGCCCCAATAACATTGCCATCCTTATTGAGGGCATCAGCGATAATAAAAATAGAACACTAGGAGAAATAAAACAAGCATTTGAAAAGAATAAAGGGAAACTTGCAGGTGAGGGCGCAGTGCGCTGGATGTTTGACAGAAGAGGAACTATTACCATCTTGGCGTATGACAAGCCAAAAGACGAGATAGAGCTTCTCGCAATTGAAGCTGGCGCACAAGATACCTACTGGAAAGAAGATGGGGCGCTTGAGATCTATACAGACCCTACTGAGCTTGAAAAGGTGAAAAAAGCTTTAGAGGAGCAAGGCATTACCCTGGAATCTACTTCATTAGATTGGATTCCCAAAGAACGTGTCTTGCTTTCACAAGCAGATATTGAGAGCGCAGAAAAACTCTTTTTAGCATTAGACGAAAGTGATGCGGTGCAAGAGATCTACGCTAACATCAAAGACTAATGATTATCCTTGGCATTGATCCTGGCACAGCCACTACAGGATTTGGCGTTGTTGAGACAGTTCCTCGTCTAAAATGGATTGACCATGGAACTATTGAGACTCCAAAAGATATGCCCGCCCACGAGCGGCTTTTGCTTTTGGAACAAGGACTTACACAGCTCTTTAAGAAGTATAAGCCAGAGCTTGTATGCGTTGAGAAGCTATATTTCTTTAAGAACTTAAAAACCGCTCTCCCAGTCTCTGAGGCAAGAGGTGTTGTGCTCCTGCTCGCCGCCAAAAACAAGGTTATCTTAGAAGAGCTCACCCCTTTGCAGGCTAAAATGGCAGTAACTGGGTATGGGAAGGCAGAAAAGAAACAAGTTCAGTACATGGTTCAGCAAATTCTTAAATTAGACAACCTTCCTTCTCCAGATGATGCTGCCGATGCTCTAGCTCTTGCCATTGCAATCTCAAACGTATCCTTTCGTGCCTCTTCTTAGGGGGGGTTGACAAGAGAGAACAAATAGCATACAATAGGTCGGTGAAAGGTCTGACCGTTTACATTAGGGGCTATGCCCCTTTTAATAACAATTAAAAACGGAAACAGAAAAATATGATTCTCGAAGAAACAAAAATGACTTCTATCATCATGGACGAAGAGGAAAAAGAAGAAGAGTCTTCTGAGGAAACTTCTGCTCCTTCCACCGACCTTTTGGACGGTGATGACGACGCAGAGACTCCTACTGAAACTCCT
>CAJXJI010000002.1 GCA_913054235.1 uncultured bacterium | reverse complement strand
CATGTTGCATGCTAGCATTATCATGTTTGAGGAGCGCTTAAAGGGAAACAGAGTCGAGTTTTAGTCTTGAGTTGCCACACAAACGTATAATTAAGCTATTTCTTTTAACATACAATATGCCAGAAGGAACTATCGCTCGATTGACTGACCGAGGATTCGGATTCATCACTGTTGAGGGAGAGGAAAAAGATCTCTTTTTCCACTCTAATGAACTCAAGAACGTTGAATTCAAAGATCTTCGTGAAGGAGACAAAGTAACGTTTGATATAGGGGAAAGTCCTAAAGGACCTAACGCTACCAACGTTAACAAGTCAGAGTAACAACTATCAAAGACACCCTCACTATGGGGGTGTTTTTGTTTTAATTTAGCTTGACTCAATTTAAAGGAAGATATATAGAGAAATAACTTCTTACTGCCTGGGCTCGGGCTGTGAGAGGTTCTCCCTAGAGCTGAGTTAGCCTTTAGCGCCTAGGGAATATTCTTTGTGCTGTGCTGAGGCACAAAGAAGGAAAGAGACAGGGTCGTAATACTCCTACGCACCCTGTCTCTGAAAATATTAAAGGGGCTTGACTAGTGTTTATGCTTTCTTTAAGCTAATAGAAGCTAAGAGAAAAGCTTTCTTGCTAAAAAAGGTCGCTTAAAGCTATAGTGCAGCTTACCTAAGTTATATATTGAGTTAACTAATATAATTTAAATATAATATGGCTGATCCTACTGAAGGATATTGCGTAAAGTGTAAAGCAAAAAGAGAGATTTCAGGACCAAAGGAAGTCCCTATGAAGGGAAAGGGTGGAAAGACCAGAAGAGCTATGACAGGCACCTGCCCAACATGTGGAACAAAGATGTTCCGAATTCTAGGGTCAAAGTAGACCTTCTCGCTTTATTATCAGTAAATAGGTTTGTACAATCCCGTCTTCACATTTCTTGTGGGCTTTCTGAGCCCAAGAAATGAGAGGACGGGATTTGTGTAAGACTTGATTCTTTTAAAAAATTCTGTAGAGTGAGATAAAATTTGTCCAAGGAGAAGAATATGCCTGGTCATGAAAAAGATAAGTTTTTCAAACATCATTGGATTTGCTTCGATGATGGGAGTGAAGAGGATCGCATTCTGGCAAAATGTAAGTACTGCGACAGTCATGTACTTGAGGGCGGGTGCAGGTTTACTCAGAAGGA
The DNA here is from genome assembly GCA_913054235.1 of uncultured bacterium. Taxonomy (GTDB): domain Bacteria; phylum Patescibacteriota; class Minisyncoccia; order Minisyncoccales; family UBA10102; genus 01-FULL-49-22b. The sequence continues at coordinate 43,099 of CAJXJI010000002.1, read as the reverse complement.
ATGGGACGCCTTAGCTCCAGAAGATAAAACTGAGCTCGCAGTAGCAAAGCTCTAAACATGTATTGATTGTTCCGTAGTGAACAGCGAAGCAAGAGCGACAGAACTATGTATCTGCCGCTTTTTTATATCCTAAAATCGCTATATAGTTGGCTTTTTGATAGAGTTATAGGGAGTAGCAGAAGAATGAATTGTTTTTAGATGAAAAAGATTTCAAGTTCTCGCGTATTTTTGGAGGCTGTTGCTCCCAAAATTGCGATTCTCTCTGTTGGTAAAGATAATAGATACGGACATCCAAGCGATGAAATACTTGTAAATCTCTTGGAGTATGGTATATAAGTACAAAGAACAGACAAGAGTGGAACATTATTTATTTACTTAAAATAACTATGCACGCAAAAGAAGAAAAAACATTGATAGTGATTAAGCCAGATGGTATTCAGCGTTCTCTAATTGGGGAGATTATTCAAAGATACGAACGTATTGGATTAAAATTAATGGGCTTAAAAATGCTTATACCAAATGCTGATTTCGTGGAAAAGCACTATACATTAGATCCTACGTGGCTTCAAAAAACTGGAGAGAAAACCATAGCATCGTACAAAAAGCGCGATTTGGAACCTCCTTCCAATGATCCTTTGGTAATTTCGCAAAAGATTTTAGACGGGTTAAAAAAATACATGGTTGCTGGTCCCGTGATTGCTATGGTCTGGCAAGGTGCGCATGCCGTGGAGATTGTAAGAAAAGTAACAGGAGGAACAGAACCTTTAAGCTCTGATGTCGGAACTATTCGAGGAGATTTCGTGTTAGATTCTTATCAAATGGCAGATCGTGATGGTCGTTCTGTTCGAAACCTTATTCATGCTTCAGGATCTGTTGAGGAGGCAGAAATGGAAATTGCGCATTGGTTCAGCAAAGAAGAGCTCTTAGCCTACAAAGTAGTGCAAGAGAAGATTCTCTACGACGTGAATTTAGACGGCCTTGGCGAGTAGTTGACAGTGTGTCTTGCCAGCATGCTATAATAGCAGCAGTCCGTTCTTCCTTTAAATTTTCTGCTATTATTTTTTTTCGGGAGCTGGGCAGAATGTAACCCGTGGGTTACATCTCACCTTGGCACCCACTTGGATTTTTGTCAGAAATATTTATTGAAGAGTCGGGCACATAATCTCGCTTCAGCTTTGCTTCAAGACATATATTGAGTGTCAGGGGCAAAACTGGAGCGAGGTTTTGTTTTTGCGTAGCTTTGATATAATTAAGGTATGAATATTTTCTCTCATATCTTAAACAGGGGATTGGCTCATGTGATGAGATATAGCTCTACTCCGCAGCATTTTCCAGAGAGTGTTGCTGAGCACTCTTTCTATACTGCTTACTATGTTTCTTTGCTGTGCGATCTTTTGGGAAAAATTGATATACAAGCAAATCGCGAGAAGGCAATTACTATGGCTTTAATTCATGACACAGAAGAAATGTTTTCAGGTGATATCCTTAATCCTTTCAAGCATTATTCAAAGGAAGTAAAGGAAGCTATTTTGCAAGTAAGCAAAGAAGTTATTCCTCAAATGTATGAAGGACTGCCAGATGATATGAAAGAAAAATACATTAGTCTTTGGAATGAAGAATCACAAGGAGAGAGTATAGAGGCGCAGCTTGTAAAAGTTGCAGATAGACTATCTTTACTTTCAAAGTGTGCGGAGGAAGTAAAAGTAGGGAATGAATTTTTCAAAAAGATATCTGAAGTTCATCTTCAGTTTCTCATAGATTTTGATGTTGTATGGTGGCAAAAGATTAAAGACCAAGTTCTTCCTGAAAGCTCGCCCTAACCTAAGCAAGGCTGAGAATTCGCTCTACTTCTTGCTCTATAATTGATCCTTCATATTCTCCGCTATGCGCAGAGGAGCCTTCATACGATTGCTGTTTTTGATCCAAATGAATGTTAAGACTTGCTGTGTCTTCTTGTTCTTGAGCATAGATATGGAAGCGAGGATATCTTCTGCCGCCCAAAGAACGGAAAAACCGAAGCTCACCAGTTTTTGGATCTTGTCCATCTGGAGCATATTTACATTTTCTCATAGCGTTGAGAAGGTGTTCGTTTTTTAAAGAGATGTTAAATTTCATGCCATGATAGGTGGAATTGAACCACCGCCGCATCCTCTCTATGGATGTATATTACCACTATACTATGCCTCGGTGGTTTTTTGTATATTAAGTATATAAAAAAAGAGACCACCTTTACAGGAGGTCTCTTATGTTTTTGCCAATGCCTTTTTGCATTTTGTGCAAAGTTTTACGCGTTCTCCCGTATCTAACCTTGCCCATTGCAAATTGGGCTTTTGAATTCTCTTTACCGTAGGATTATATTTCCCCCGGAGCTTTACGAGTCTCCAGGCAACATTCCTACCTTTTTTACACTGTGCGCATTCTTGTGCCATACGAGGAACAGTGTACCACATCTTCTTTCTTTTGCAAGATTATGATAGAATAGTTCTACAAACAATATGGAGTTTATCTTTCTTATCGCTATTTTAATATTTTCTGTGGTGATACATGAAGTTTCACATGGAGTGGTTGCAAATGCCTTAGGAGACCCCACGGCAAAGAATGCAGGGAGGTTAACATTAAATCCTATTCCGCATTTGGACCCTATAGGGTCTATTCTCCTGCCAGGGTTTCTTATTTTAATGTCTCAATTGGGAAGTGGAGGAATAATCTTTGGCTGGGCAAAGCCTGTTCCGGTAAATCCTTTAAACTTACGGGATAAAAAGTATGGATCAGCTCTGGTAAGCTTGGCAGGACCAGGTTCCAATCTAGCCATTGCCGTGATCTTTGGCTTAGCCTTGCGCTTCTTGCCTCTAGTTGAGCTCAATCCTGCTCTGGTCCTAATCTTTTCATATATCGTCCTTTTAAACATTTTTTTGGCAGTATTTAATCTCCTTCCAATTCCGCCATTGGATGGCTCCCATATTTTGTTTACTTTCTTGCCTCGCTCTTTTGACGCTGTGCGTATCTTTCTTTCTCGCTTTGGCATCTTTGTGCTACTCTTTATAATTTTCTTCTTCTTTTCCTTTATTTCCCTTATCGTAAACTTCATCTTTACCCTTATTGTCGGAACTTCATTTTTTTAAGCAGTGAGCGTGTTCTGTAAAAATACGCTTATTCATTGACAAATCATAAAAGTTTTGATAAGCTTTTGTGTGAAATTGTTTTTTATGCCTACTATCCATCAATTATTAAAAAACCCCAGAAAAAGGGTAAAAAAGAAGGACAAGACGCCTGCCCTGAGTTTTGGTTTTAATACAAAAAAGAATCAGCCCACAAAGTATTCTGCGCCCTATAAACGCGGAGTATGTTTGCGTGTATTTACGACCACTCCAAAGAAACCAAACTCTGCATTGCGTAAAGTAGCAAGAGTTCGCCTGTCCAATGGAATGGAAGTTACTGCATATATTCCTGGGGTGGGCCATAACTTACAAGAGCACTCTGTGGTCTTGCTGCGAGGTGGAAGAGTAAAAGATCTTCCTGGAGTCAGGTATCACATTGTGCGAGGTGTTTTGGATGCCTCTGGAGTTGAAGGAAGAAAACAAGTACGAAGCAAGTACGGAACCAAGAAAGCGAAATAATATATGCCCCGATACAAGATACAAAAACGAATTCCAAATCCTGATCTTCGTCACAACAACATTCAAGTGGCAAAGTTCATTAATCATATTATGATGCAGGGTAAAAAATCTGCCGCACGAAAAATTGTGTATGGGGCTTTAGAGATCATTAAAGAAAAGACAAAAAAAGACCCTGTAGAGATATTTGTGAAGGCTCTGGAAAACGTGGCTCCATTACTTGAGGTTCGCTCCAAAAGAGTTGGAGGCGCTACCTATCAGGTTCCCGTACAGGTTAAGGATCATCGAAAGGAATCCCTAGCTACCCGTTGGATTATTACAGCTGCGCGAGGCAAGAAAGGAAAGCCTATGCGCGAGAAGTTAGCTGAAGAACTTATGGCAGCGTATAACCGAGAAGGTACAGCTTTTAAGAAAAAAGAAGATACTCATCGCATGGCAGAAGCCAATAGGGCATTTGCACATTTTGCTTGGTAAAAATATATGCCAAGGCAATATCCCATAGAAAAAATCCGTGATATTGGCATTATTGCCCATATTGACGCTGGTAAAACCACAACTACCGAGCGCATTTTATTTTACACAGGTATTTCCCATAAAATAGGAGAAGTACATGAAGGAGCAGCTATCATGGATTGGATGGAGCAAGAGCGAGAGCGGGGGATTACTATTACCTCAGCTGCAACCACATGCTTTTGGATTCCAACATATGTAAAAGACAGAAATAAGGAGAAAGAAGTACGTATTAATATTATTGACACCCCAGGCCATATTGATTTTACCGTAGAGGTACAGCGCTCGCTTCGAGTTTTAGATGGCGCTGTTGTTTTGTTTGATGGAGTAGCAGGAGTTGAACCACAATCTGAAACCGTGTGGCGTCAGGCTGATAAGTTTGAAGTTCCTCGCATGTGCTTTATTAACAAGTTGGATCGTATGGGAGCTTCCTTTGAGAAAAGTTTTGCTTCTATTGGTGAAAAACTTACACCAAACGCTGTTGCGGTGCAGATTCCTAATGGAGAGGAGGATCAATTTACAAAAATTATAGATTTAATAACCATGAAGGCTTACTCTTTTGGAGGAGACTTTGGGGAGACAATCACAGAAGAGGAAATTCCATCGGACTTGCAAGAGAAGGCAAAAGAATGGAGAGAGAAGCTCATGGAAAAGGTAGCGGCGGAAGATGAGGATTTAATGAATAGATATCTTGCAAGAGAGGAAATTGCAGTTGAGGATATTAAAAAAGTATTGCGAGAAGCAACCCTGGCAAATAAGTTAATTCCTGTGTTTGTAGGTTCTTCTTTAAAAAACAAAGGTGTTCAGTTAATGTTAGACGGTGTAGTAGATTATCTTCCTTCTCCCATAGACATTCCTCCTGTTAAAGGAATTAATCCAAAGTCTGGTGAAGAGATTGAAAGGAGCGCTTCAGACGAGGAGCCGTTTTCTTCCCTTGCCTTTAAAATCGCAACTGATCCTTTTGTGGGTACGTTAACGTATTTTCGCGTGTATTCCGGGACTCTAAAAAAAGGTTCCTATGTACTGAACGTTACAACGGGTGTTAAAGAGAGAATTGCTCGTATTTTAAGAATGCACGCAAATGAAAGAGAAGAGGTAGATGAACTCTATGCAGGGGATATTGCTGCCACAGTAGGACTTAAAAATACTTCAACAGGACATACTCTAGCTGACGAAGGAAACCCTATTTTACTTGAACAAATTAGTTTTCCTGAACCTGTTATTTCAGTTCGCATTGAGCCTGCCACCAAAGCTGACCAAGAGAAAATGGGTATGGCGTTAAAGCGTTTGTCGGACGAAGACCCAACACTGAGAGTTTCTTCTGACCAAGAAACCGGCGACACCCTTATATCTGGTATGGGAGAGCTGCATCTTGAAATTATTGTAGATAGAATGAAAAGAGAGTTTGATGTTACGGCCAATGTTGGAAGACCTCAAGTGGCTTACAAGGAAAGTATTAAGACACAAGCACAAGCTGAAGAAAAGTATGTTCGTCAGTCAGGAGGTCGTGGACAATATGGGCACGTATTGCTTCGCGTGGATCCAAAAGAGCGAGGAGAAGGCTTTGAGTATGTAAATGAAATTAAGGGAGGTACTATTCCTCAAGAATATATTCCAGCCGTTGAAAAAGGGATAAAAGAGGCAATGGACAAGGGAGTGGTTGCTGGCTACCCTATGATTGATTTAAAAGCCACATTATTTGATGGCTCGTTTCATGAAGTGGATTCCTCTGAGTTTGCCTTTAAGATTGCTGCCTCTATTGCTTTTCAGGCTGCAGCAAAGAAAGCGGGAGCAATGCTGCTTGAACCCGTAATGAGTCTTGAGGTAGTTATCCCTCCTGATTTTCTTGGGGATGTTATTGGAGATTTATCCTCAAGAAGAGGAAAGATTGATGAAACACTTGATAGGGGGAATCTTAAAGTAGTAAATGTAAAGATTCCTTTAGCTGAGATGTTTGGGTATGCTACGAACCTAAGGTCCTTGACCGAAGGACGCGGAACCTTTACTATGGAATTCGATACATATGAGGAGGTACCAGCCAATATAGCGCAAGAGATTATAGAAGGTAAAAGAAGATAAAAACCATGGATCTTGAAGATTTAAAGCGCATACTCAAAAAAGATAAGGGAAAGATTATCATTGTTGAGAATGGAAAGCCTGTGATGATAATTTCTCCCTATGAGGATGATAATGAGGACGCCAAGAATAAACAAGAGGAGGTAGTTGAACCTCTTTTGCCAGAGGAGAATATGGGTTCTTTACCAGGAGAGTTGACAATTGATGATTTACCCCTATAATAGCAATACTAAGTAAATAACAAAGAATAATATAACAATACATGGCAACAGAAAAATTTGAACGAACAAAGCCCCACGTCAACATTGGTACTATTGGTCACGTTGATCACGGGAAGACAACACTATCAGCAGCCATCCTTCATTCATTGAAGTTGGCAGGAAAGAATGTTACAGAGAAATCTATTGATCAGATTGATGCTGCTCCAGAAGAGAAGCAGCGTGGTATTACTATTAATATCGCTCACTTGGAGTATGAGACTGACGCTCGTCACTATGCTCACATTGATGCTCCAGGACACGCAGACTACATTAAGAACATGATTACGGGAGCAGCTCAGATGGATGGAGCCATTTTGGTGGTTTCAGCTCCAGACGGTCCTATGCCTCAAACAAGAGAACATATTCTTTTGGCGCGGCAGGTTGGAATCCCATCTATTGTTGTCTTTTTAAACAAGATTGACATGGTGGATGATCCTGAGATCGCAGACTTGGTAGAGTCTGAAGTACGAGAGCTATTGAATAAATATCAGTATCCTGGAGACGATGTTCCTGTGATTCGTGGATCTGCTTTAAAAGCATTGGAAGCAACTTCTGCTGATGACGAAGCAGTAAAGCCTATCTTGGAGCTCATGGCCAAGGTAGATGAATATATTCCAGAGCCTGTTCGTGAAGTAGACAAGCCATTCTTAATGGCAATAGAAGATGTTTTCTCAATTGAAGGAAGAGGAACAGTAGCTACTGGAAGAATTGAACGCGGTATTGTGAACTCAAACGAAGAAATTGAAGTGATTGGTATTAAGCCAACTAGCAAAACTGTTGTTGTATCTGTTGAAATGTTTAACAAGTCCTTGGATGAAGGACGAGCAGGGGATAACGTTGGTATTTTGCTTCGTGGAACCAAGAAAGAGGAGATTGAGAGAGGGCAGGTTTTGGCAAAGCCAGGATCTGTAACTCCACACACTGAGTTTGAAGCAGAGGTATACATCTTGGCAAAAGAGGAAGGTGGAAGACACACCCCATTCTTTAAAGGATACAAGCCTCAGTTCTACTTTAGAACTACTGATGTTACAGGAGACGTTGAACTTCCAGATGGAGTTGAAATGGTAATGCCAGGAGATACTGTAAACTTTAAGGTAAAACTTTTGGTACCTATTGCCATGGAAGAGAACCAGAGATTTGCTATTCGAGAAGGTGGAAAGACCGTAGGAGCAGGAGTTGTAAGTAAAATCATTGCATAGTTATCTTTACTTCCTTACTTGTACCTTTTATGTCTCCAGCAAAGAAAAGAACAGAAACCCCGCAGCCAAAGCTGAGAATTAAGATTTCAGCTTATGACCATAAAGTTATTGATGCTTCTTCAAAGCAAATCATTGATACTGTGCTTCGGTATGGATGTGAAGCCGTGGGTCCTGTTCCTTTGCCAACGGAGATTAAAAAGTACACAGTGAACCGTTCTGCATTTGTACATAAAGATTCAAGAGAGCAGTATGAGATGCGAACGCACAAGAGAATCATTGATATTCTCACTCCTAATCCAAAGGTGATTGAAGCTCTAACGAATCTTAATCTTCCAGCTGGAGTAGATATTGAAATTAAGATGTAACTTAAGCCGCCCCTTTCTGGGGCGGTTTTTTGATAATCAAGACATCTTGCCTCATTATCCAGGAGATGGTATATGAAGAGCGGGATGGGCGACATAATCTCGCCCAGGAGGAAGGTAGCGAGTCTATTTGCAGAGCACCAGGGCTCCGGTAGATCCTCTTCCTCCATCCCTTCCTTTTTGATATTGACATTCCTTATCCTTTATCCTATACTTATTGCATGAACGCTAAGCTAGCCTTGTGAGCAGCGAGGGTTTAACCGAAAGCTTTTTTGTAGCGCCGGGTTAACCCGGCGTTTTGTTGTAGTTATGAAAAGCATACTAGGAAGAAAACTGGGTATGACCCAGATATTTAAAGAAGATAAAGTCATTCCTGTGACGGTTATTGAAGCTGGTCCTGTTTCTGTTTTGCGAAAACTGACTGTAGAGAACGATGGATATGAGGCGATTCAGATTGGGTATGATCCAAAAAAGAAAAAAGGATTTAAAGCAATAAAAGAGATTAAAGGAACTGGACTAGAAATCGGAGACGAAATGACTATTTCTATGTTTGAGGAAGGGGATAAGGTAAAGATATCTGGTATTTCAAAAGGTAAGGGATTTCAAGGAGGTGTGAAGCGACACGGATTTCATGGGAAAAGTGCCTCACATGGTGTAAAGCATGAGCATCGAACCATTGGTTCTGTTGGAAGTATGTATCCACAGCGAGTTATTAAGGGAAAACGTATGCCAGGTCGTATGGGAGGAGATACAATTGCGGTGAAGAATCTTTTGGTAGTCCAAATTGATATTGAAAATAATACACTTTCAGTAAAGGGAGCTGTTCCTGGTCGTCCGGGCACGCTCCTTTTTATTGAGGGAAAGATATGAAACAAGCTGTGTTAGATGCAAAAGGCGCAAAAATAGAAGACTTGGAACTTTCAGAAAAGCTTTTTGATGTTGCGCGCAATGATGACTTACTGCATCAAATAACAGTTATTCAACAGGGGAATCAAAGGCAAGTTTCAGCAAAGGTAAAAGATAGAAGTGAAGTAAGAGGTGGTGGAAAAAAGCCTTGGCGTCAAAAAGGTACAGGTAGAGCACGTCACGGCTCTACGCGCTCTCCTATATGGATTGGTGGTGGAGTTACTCATGGCCCAACAGCAGAGCGAAACTACAAAAGAAAGATGAATATAAAGATGCGAAGAAAGGCTCTCTTTACGGTTTTATCTGAAAAATTCAGACAAAAGCAAATTATTATTCTTGATTCTTTACGTATGAAGGATGCAAAAACCAAGGAATTGCTAGAGATACTTAAGAATCTTCCTTTTGAAAAAAAGAGTACGCTGTTGGTGTTGCCCTCTATGGATGTAAAGATCATTCGTGCTGCAAAAAACATTCCATACATAAAGACTGTGCAGGCTCGAGAATTGAGTGCGCTTCAATTGGTTCAAACAACGTATGTTGTCTTGCTTAAAGAATCCTTTAAAGTACTTGAAGAAACATTTGCAAGTTAATATGGCATTTAATATTTTCAAAAAAAAGGAAGAGAAAAAACCTCAAATAAGCGCTGAGAAGCCTTTGGAAAAAGAAAAAAAACAATCTAAAAAAGAAGTTGTTAAAAAGACTACTGTAAGCACAAAAGGAAAGAAGACCTCTCCTGCTTTGTCCTCGGTCTTGCTTAATCCACACGTTACAGAGAAAGCAGCTATGCTTGCAGAAAAAGGGCAATACGTCTTTCGTGTTCACAAAACAGCGACAAAAGGAGCTGTGAAGCAGTCGGTTGAAGCTCTGTATGGAGTGAACGTAAAGAAGGTTGGATTAACCACAAAGCCAGCGCGGAAGGTTGGAGCTGGAAAAAGAACTGTTTTACAGCCAGGATTGAAAAAAGCAGTAGTCCACTTAAAGAAAGGAGAAAGTATTGAGATTATTTCAAGATAGGTATGAAAATCATTTCAAAGAAAAAACCGGAAAAGTCATTGCTCTCTCGCTTAAAACAGCACGCGGGGAGAAGCAATACGGGACGTATTACTATTCGACATCGTGGAGGTGGATCAAGACGACTATATCGTCAGGTTGATTTTGGACAAGGACATATTGATATGACAGGAAAGGTATTGGCTATTGAGTATGATCCTAATCGTTCTTCGCTCTTAGCTTTAGTTCAGTATGATAATGAAGAGAAGGCGTATCTATTAGCTCCCCATGAATTAAAGGTAGGGGATGAGGTTATAACAAAGGAGAAGGCAGAGATAAAGACAGGAAACAGAATGCGTCTTGTAAATATTCCTGTAGGAACAACGGTGTATAATATTGAGGTAGTACCAGAACGCGGAGGGAAGCTTGTTCGCGGGGCAGGAGTTGCAGCTCAAGTGTTGGCTCACGACGCAGGGTATACGCATGTTCGGATGCCTTCAAGTGAAGCACGAAAAATTTCATCAAAGAGTTTTGCTTCAATAGGTTCCATGTCCAATCCAGAACATCGATACAAGGTGATTCGCAAGGCAGGAAGCCGTCGTTTGAAAGGATGGCGTCCTACGGTTCGCGGAACGGCAATGAACCCAGTGGATCATCCTCATGGAGGTGGTGAAGGAAGAACAGGAAGAGGAATGAAATACCCAAAGACCCCTTGGGGTAAGCACGCACTGGGTGTTAAGACTCGAAAGAAGAAATGGTCAGATAAGTTGATTATGCAAAAAAGGAAAAAGAAAAAGAGAAAGAAATAATAAAAATATGACAAGAAGTGTAAAAAAAGGACCGTATATTGATGAGCAATTACTAGCTCGCCTAAAAGATATAAAGCAGGGAGATAACACTGTTATTAAGACTTGGTCAAGGCGTGCTACCATTACCCCTGAAATGATTGGATTTACGTTTGGGGTGCATATGGGCAAGGACTTTGTTCCTGTACGAGTTGTAGAAGAAATGGTAGGACATAAGCTAGGTGAATTTGCTCCAACAACAAAGTTTGTTAGACATGGAGGGAAGATACAAAAAGAGACAGAGCAAAAAGCAAAGGCGAGTGCAGCTCCATCTTCAGTAGCAAAGAAATAACATGAAAGCAACAGCAAAATTAAGATATTTAAGAATGGCGCCTCGTAAGGTTCGTATGGCAGCGGATCTTGTTCGAGGAAAGAAGGTTGTGGAAGCACAATCCTTGCTTCAGTTTGCTGCAAAGCATTCTGCATTGCCAGTGCTTAAAACACTAAATTCAGCTGTTGCTTCTGCAGTAAATAATTTCCAAGCAAATGCAGCTAACCTATATATCTCACATATTGCTGTAAATGAAGGACCAAAGTTAAAGCGCTTTCGGCCAAGAGCTCGCGGCCAAGCCTTTGAAATTCAGAAAAAGACTTCACATATCACTATTGTGGTAGATGAAATTGAGCAAGAAAAGGTAAAGAAAACAACGAAGAGTAAAACTAGCGTACAGGACGAAAAGAGTACTGAGTCCCTGGATTCTTCAACGGAGAAAAAGGAGACAAAAAAGACATACGCAAAAGACAGACAATCAGTTAGCTCCAGGCCACAAGAGAAAAGAGGTGTTCAAAAATTCTTTCGCAGAAAGGCTATTTAAATATTATGTCACATAAAGTACACCCAAAAATATTTAGAATTCGCGAGACCAAAGATTGGCTCTCTCGTTGGGTTGAAAAGAGAGCGTATGCTAAAACGCTTGAGGAGGATTTTCGTATCCGTGAATTTTTGGGAGCAAGACTCAAAGAGGCTTCAATAGAGTCTATTGAAATTGAGCGATTTGCTGGACGTCTTACTGTTATTATCAGTTCAGGAAGACCTGGATTGATTATTGGAAGAGGTGGATCTGGAATTGAGATTATAAAGAAAGCTTTACAGAAATTTGTTTCAGTAAAAGATGTTCGCCTTGAAATTAGAGAAATCAAGAATCCTTTTGAGTCAGCTGCATTGATAGCTCAAAGTATTGCGCAGCAGCTGGAAAAAAGAATGCCGCATCGTCGGATTATGAAACAGACCCTACAAAAGGTTTCTGCAACCAAGGGCATTGAAGGAGTTAAATTGGAAGTAGCAGGGCGTTTGGGTGGTGCTGATATTGCACGGCGTGAAGTGTTAAAGGATGGACGTCTCCCGCTTCAAACTCAACGCGCAATAATAGATTATGCCTTAGCTGAGGCAAAAACCACATATGGTATTGTGGGAGTAAAAGTGTGGTTGTATAAAGGAGAGGCTTTTGAATAATATGTTAGCTCCAAAAAAGATAAAACATAGAAAATGGATGAAGGGAAGAAGTAAAGGGTTGGCGCATCGCGGGACCAGTCTTTCTTTTGGGAGCTATGGCTTAAAATCCCAAGGAACAAAATGGATTCCGGCTCGTCAGATTGAAGCTGCACGGCGCTCAATTATTCGTTATTTAAGAAAAGGAGGAAAGATGTGGATTCGTATTTTTCCAGATAAGCCTATTACAAAAAAAGGAGCTGAAACCCCTATGGGTGGTGGAAAGGGCGCTGTAGATTACTATGCATTTCCCGTAAAACCTGGCAGAATTATCTTTGAAATTGAAGGAATTAAAGAAGATATGGCAAGAGAGGCTTTGCGAAAAGCTTCGTCAAAATTGTCTGTTAAAACCAGTATTGTTGTAAAAGATGCATCATGAAAATAATAGAATTAAAAGAGAAGACAGAGAAGGAATTGAAAGAGATGATGGGTGTTTTAAGAGAAAAGGGCCGAGATCTTCGATTTCAACTTGCAGCAGGTAAGATAAAGAATACGCGAGAAATACGCTCTACTAGAAAGACCATAGCCCAAATACAAACAATTATGCAAGAAAAGAAGTAATAACATGTCAAAAAAACTTTTAACAGGAATTGTGGTTTCAGATAAAATGGATAAGACCCGTGTGGTTAAGGTTGAGACATTGAAAACTCATCCAAAGTATAAGAGAAGATATCGCTCTCATAAAAGATACAAGGCGCATGACGGGAATAATGAGTACAAGGTAAATGAGAAAGTTGTTATTGAAGAGGCAAATCCAATGAGTAAAGATAAGCAATGGAAGATAATTCGTAGGGCTTCCTAACGCGCAGGCAATTATGATACAGGCACAGACAAAATTAAAAGTAGCAGATAACTCAGGAGCAAAAATTATCCAGTGTTTTAAGGTATTGGGAGGCTCAAAGAGAAGGTATGCTCAAATTGGGGATGTTATTGTAGCAGCAGTGAAAGAAGCTTTTCCGCGTCGCGGAGTAAAAAAACATGAAGTGGTGCGAGCAGTGATAGTGCGACAGAAAAAGGCTTTGCGCCGAAAGGATGGCTCTTACATTAGGTTTGATGAAAATGCTGCGGTGATTTTAGAGAAAGATAAAGAGCCAAAAGGTGGAAGAATGTTTGGACCTTTTCCTCGTGAGTTAAGGGAAAAAGGATACACAAAGATAGTGGGATTAGCCCAAGAAATTATATGAAGCTAAAGACTGGCGATAATATTATTGTTACATCCGGCAAGGAGAAGGGAAAGAAAGGAAAGATTACAAAGGTATATCCTGTTGATCTTAAGGTTGTGGTAGAAGGCGTGAATATTAGAAAACGGCACAAAAAACCCACAAAATCAGGTGAAAAAGGGCAGATTATAGAGAAGCAAAGTCCCATTGCTTTAGGTAACGTTCAATTGATCTGTTCAAAGTGTAATAAGGCAGTGCGTGTGGGGTATAAGATGGAAGGGAAGAATAAGACTAGAATTTGCAAAAAATGTGGAGAGGAAACATAACATGAAAAATATGCAAGAAACCTACAGAGCAAAAGCAATACCTGCACTTCAAAAGAAGTTTGGGTATAAAAGCATTATGGCAGCTCCCATAATTGAGAAGGTGGTGCTTAACTCTGGTTTTGGAAAAATGGCTTCTGGAAAATCCAATGCGGATGCTCAAAAGATGGGGGAGAGTATCGCCATGGATATGGCCTTGATTGCAGGACAAAAGCCGGTACTTACCAAGGCTAGAAAATCTATTGCAACTTTTAAGTTACGACAAGGAGCTCCTGTTGGCGTGAAGGTAACATTGCGAGGACAAAAAATGTATGACTTCCTAGATCGCCTTATTCATGTTATATTTCCACGGTCACGCGATTTTCAAGGATTAAAAACTTCCTTTATTGATGAGAATGGTAATTTGAGCATAGGAATTAAAGAACATTTATTCTTTCCAGAAATTTCCCCAGAAAAATCCAAGATTTCTTTTTCTCTGGAAGTAACGATAACTACGAGCGCGAAAACAAAGGAAGAGGGATTGGAACTATTTTTACAGCTTGGTTTCCCGTTTATTATTTGATTATGGCAACGAAATCACAAATTGAAAAGTCCAAAAAGAAGCCCAAGTTTAAATCTCGCGTTGTGAGAAGATGCTTTCGTTGTGGTAGAAAGAGAGGATATTTAAGAGACTTTGGACTCTGTCGAATTTGTTTTCGAGAGATGGCAAACAAGGGACTAATACCAGGTATTAAAAAATCTTCATGGTAGACCCTATATCAGACATGATCAATAGGATAAAGAATGCACAAGTCGTTGGTAGGGAAACGGTTGAAGTTCCGTTTTCCAAAATGCGCTTTGAGATTGGAAAGATTTTAGAACGCACTCTGTTTGTTAAAAAGGTAGAATTAAAAAACAAGAAGAGCAAAAGATCCATGGAGTTAACTTTGGAATACACAGAAGGGGCGCCAAAAATTACTGGTGTAAAGCGTATATCCAAGCCAGGAAAGCGGATATATTCCTCAGTTTTGCAATTACAAAAGACAAAGAGACCAAAGAGCATTGGCATTATTTCTACATCCAAAGGATTAATGACGATAGGAGAAGCACGAGCACAAGGTTTGGGAGGAGAAATATTATGTGAAATATGGTGATATGAGCAGAATAGGAAAACAACCAATTAAAATACCACAAGGAGTGGATGTGAGTTTAGAAAACCATACGGCTACAGTAAAAGGCCCCAAGGGTGAACTTGTATATGAAATGCATCCAGATGTTGCAGTAGCAAAAGAAGATAATGTAATTCATGTTGCACTGAAAGAAGAGCTTTCACGCAAGCGTGCTGATTTAGCAAAGGGCTTGTGGGGACTAACAAGAACACTCATTTTTAATATGATACAAGGTGTTACGCAAGGATATGAAAAGAAGCTTGAAATAGAAGGAACAGGATATCGAGCTGTGGTGGAAGGAGATTTATTGAATCTTACTCTTGGATTTTCCCATCCGATACAGGCAAAGATTCCAGAAGGCATCTTGTGTGCAGTCGAAAAAAACACTATTATTGTTTCGGGGATAAGTAAAGAGAAAGTAGGTGAGTTTGCAGCCCATATTCGAAGATATCGTCCCGTGGAACCGTATAAAGGAAAAGGGATTAGGTATGAAGATGAAGTAGTAAGAAGAAAAGAAGGGAAAAAAGCAGCAGGAACTGCTGGGTAAACATATGACAAAGAAAAGTCCAAGAAAACAAAGAATAACTCGCCATAAGCGCATTCGCGCAAGAGTGAAAGGCACAGCCAAATGTCCTCGGCTTTCAGTATTTCGTTCCCAAAAGCATTTGTATGCGCAATTGGTGGATGATATGGAAGGAAAAGTAATAACTGCAATTTCTGATTTGAAAGTTAAAAAAACATTAACGCGAGTAGAGAATGCCACCTCAATGGGAAAATTACTAGCAAAGGCTGCAAAAGATAAAGGAGTTTCAACAATTGTGTTTGATAGAGGTGGATACAAGTACCATGGAAGTGTTAAAGCGTTGGCCGAGGGAGCAAGAGAAGGAGGATTAGTTTTTTAATATTATGCCTGGAAAACAACGAAGACAATTTGGTCCAAAAGAGAGACAAAAAGAGAAATCCGAGTTTGATTCAAAACTCGTGGATTTGGCGCGTGTGGTTCGTGTTTCAGCTGGAGGAAGAAGATTTCGCTTTCGTGCTGTAGTAGTAGCTGGTGATAGGAAATCTCGCGTGGGAGTTGGTGTTGCAAAAGGAGCTGATGTTGCTCAAGCAATTGAGAAGGCAACCAGGAAGGCTATAAAGAACCTTATTACCGTTCCTATAGTCCAAGACACTATCCCTCATGAAGTTGAAGCTACCTTTGGAGCTTCCCGTATTTTGCTTAAACCACAAAAAAAGGGAAGAGGATTGGTTGCAGGAGGAGTAACACGAGTCATTGCTGAAAAGGCAGGGATTAAGAACATTTCCGCAAAAACTATTACTCGAAGCAGGAATAAATTAAATAATGCTTTGGCAACTTTGGCTGCTATAAGGAAGTTGCAGGTAATTGAAACAAAACCAAAGGAGCAAGAAAAAAAAGAGGCAGAGCCAGAAAACAAATCCGAAGCTGTAAGCAAATAGTATGCAATCGCACGAATTAAAACCAAAACATAAAAGACCTGCGAAAAAGCGCATTGGAAGAGGTGGCAAAAAAGGCACCTATTCTGGTCGTGGAATGAAAGGGCAAAAGTCCCGTGCCGGAGGAAGGCCAGCCCCTGTTGTAAGAGAACTATTAAAGCGCTATCCTAAACTCAAAGGATATCGAGGGGTAAAGCGTCAAAGAAAGCCTCAGTCCATTACACTTTCTGTCCTTGAAAAGAAGTTTTCAAAGGGTGAGATAGTTTCTCCCAGTGCTTTATTTGAGAAAGGATTGGTGTATCAAAAAAGAGGAACTACTGCTGCGGTAAAAATTGTAGGAGTGCTTAAGTTAAAATCTCCACTTTCAGTTCAAGGATGTACTCTTTCCACTGGGGCAAGAAAGTCCATTGAAGAAAGTGGTGGAACTATCACATGAGTTGGCTTTATAATTTCATTCGAGCATTTCAGATTCCTGATCTAAGAAAGAAAATCCTGTTTGTATTGGGTATATTTGTGCTGTTTCGTTTAATGGCAAATATTCCCATGCCAGGTATTGATACAGCTCGCATTGAACAGTTCTTTGCAAATAACCAATTATTTGGACTGTTAAACCTTTTTACGGGTGGCGCGTTGGATAGTTTATCTATTGTGATGTTGGGTCTTGGTCCTTACATTACAGCTGTTATTATCATGCAGCTTTTAACCATGATTGTCCCTGCTTTGGAGAGACTATATAAAGAGGAGGGAGAGGCAGGACGAGCGAAGTTTAATCAATATGGACGATATTTAGCAGTACCCTTTGCCTTGCTGCAAGGATACGGATTCTTGGCCCTTTTGACCCAACAGCAGGTTATTGATCGCTTGAGTCCAGAGATTTTAATTACATCTTTGGTAACGATTACAGCAGGGACAATACTTTTAATGTGGTTTGGAGAACTTATCACAGAAAAGGGTATTGGAAACGGAGTATCACTCCTTATTTTTGCAGGTATTATTACAGGGTTTCCTTCCTCGCTCAGGCAATTATTTCTTTCCTATGATCCAACTCGTCTCCCTGCTTATGTTGCCTTCTTTGTTATGGCAATTGTCATAATCGCAGGAGTGGTATACATAACAGAGGCAAGGCGTAACATTCCAGTTACCTATGCTAAGCGAGTTCGGGGGAATAAAATGTTTGGAGGTGCTTCAACATACCTTCCTTTACAAATAAATCCAGCAGGAGTAATTCCTATTATTTTTGCCTTATCCTTATTAACCATTCCTGGCATGATAGCTTCTTTCCTTGTAGGAGTTGGAGGAGCCATTGGAGGTATCGCAAACTCAGTTCAAAACTTTTTAGTTAATCCATGGGGATACGGTATTCTTTACTTCTTGCTTGTGGTGATGTTTACCTTCTTTTATACCGCAGTAACTTTTGATCCAAAATCAATTGCTACAAACTTACAAAAGATGGGTGGTTTTATACCAGGAGTAAGACCTGGAGCTTCCACATCAGGCTTTATTTCTTTTATCTTAAACCGTATCTTGCTTGTGGGAGCTTTGTTCTTGGGAACTATTGCTGTTATGCCATCTATCGTACAGGGTGCAACTGGAATTGTTGCATTTCAATTTCTACTAGGAGGAACAGCTCTTCTTATCGTGGTTTCCGTGGTCTTGGAAACGCTGCGTCAAATACGTTCTCAACTTCAAATGAGAGAATATGACACCTTCTAGTGATACTGACGGCTATAGTATACAGCAGGTAGTTGTTTTGTTTGGACCTCCTGGTTCAGGAAAAGGAACTCAAGCAAGTTTAATTGCAGATAAACTTAATTTTTATTATCTTGAAACCAGTAAACTACTGGAGGAGAGTTTTCGCAATGCAAAAGAAGGTGAGTATGTTGAAACTGATGGTACGAAGTATTATCTAAAAGAAGAGCAGAAAATTTGGGCATCTGGAGTTTTAAATAGTCCTCCTTTTGTAACGATGATTGTAAAGAAGGCGATTGAAAAGAGTCATTCACTACAAAGAGATCTTTTGATGGCAGGTTCCCCAAGAACCTTGTATGAGGCAGAAGCAATTACTCCTTTACTAAAGGAGCTGTATGGCAAAACACATATAAAGATTATAATGTTAGAACTTGAAGAAGAAGAGACTATGCGACGAAATACTCAACGAAGAATTTGTGAGCTGATGAGGCATCCTATTTTAACATCCAAAGAAACTATAGCACTCACTAAGTGTCCACTCGACGGGTCTCGTTTGTTGCGCCGTGATGGATTGGATGACGAAAAGAATATCGCAACGCGATTGCAACAATATACAGAGCGGACTCTTCCTATGTTTGAGTATTTTGAATCAAAAGGCTTTAAGGTAGAAAAAATTAATGCTGGAGACTCTGTTGTTAATATTTTTGGCTCCATTCTAAAAATTATTTCTTCATGATTTCCCTTAAAACTCCAAAAGAGATTGCACAAATGCGGGAGGGAGGAGTGATCCTCGCCCGCATTTTAGGTAAGGTTGCTTTGGAGGCAAAACCAGGTGTAACAACAAAAGAGTTAGATTCTTTAACCAAGAAACTTATCTTAAAGAGTGGAGCTGAAACTGCATTTCTTGACTATCATGAATTTCCCGGAGTTGTATGTACTGCGATAAATGAAGAAGGAGTGCATGTGCCCCCTTCAAAAAGAGAACTTGAAGAGGGAGATATTTTGACTTTGGATATGGGATTGAAATGGAAAGGATGGTATCTGGACATGGCAAGAACCATTCCTATTGGCAAGATATCAAAAGAAAAATCCCAGCTTATTTCAGCTACCAAAGAAGCTTTGGAGCTTGGTATAAAGCAGGCAAAACCGGGGAACCGTCTGGGAGATATTGGTCATGCAGTGCAGACATATTTGGAAGACCGTGACTATGGGGTTGTGCGTGAGTTATGTGGACATGGTATTGGAAAGGAGCTCCATGAACTGCCCAAGGTATTAAATTACGGAAAGGCACATACAGATAAGAAAATACAAGAAGGATTGGTTATTTGTATTGAACCTATGGTGACAGTAGGGGATTGGAAGTTAGAATTAGCAAAGGATGGCCAGAGCTATAATACAAAAGATGGGTCATTATTCTGCCATTTTGAGGATACTATTGCTATTACTAAGAAGGGACCTTTGGTGTTGACTAGATAAACATATGCAAGAACTCTTTTTGTTACTTGTTGCAGCATCTCCAGTAGTAGAGTTGCGTGGCGCAATTCCTTTGGGTTTGTTGGTATATGGCTTGCCCCTATGGCAAGTTTTTCTCTTAGTGATTGTAGGAAACATGATACCAGTCTTATTGCTTCCTGTTTTGGGAGTTTTGGCAAGAGAGCTTTCGCTCCGTTTTATTTTTCTTGAAAGATTCTTCACGTGGCTATTTGACAAAACAAGAAAAAGGCATGCTAAAATGTTTGAATTATTTCGTGACTTTGCCTTGGTGCTGTTTGTTGCAATTCCATTACCCTTTACGGGAGCGTGGACTGCCATGGTCGCAGCATTTGTATTTGGAATTCCATTTCGCCTTGCATTTCCATTAATCTTGTTTGGGGTTATAATAGCTGGAGTTATTGTAAGTGTGCTTACTCTTGGAGTATTGGCTATATGAAACCTATTATTATTGCAAACTGGAAGATGAATCCTTTAAACTCAAAGGAAGCTTTTGCGCTGGCAAAGAAAGTGGCAAATGGAGTCAAGGGATTTACTGGTAAGGTGGTGCTTTGCCCTCCTTATATCTATATCCCTCAATTATTAGCATCAAAGAATGTAGAGATTGGTGCTCAAGATTGCTCTTGGCAAGAGAAGGGGCCTCTTACGGGCGAGGTTTCCGCAAAACAACTTAAAGCACTTGGGTGTTCCTATGTTATTGTAGGGCACTCAGAACGCAGGAAATATCTTGCTGAGACTCTGGGGATGGTAAGGGCAAAAGTTGAAGCTGCTTTGCGCGTGGGATTGAGCGTTATCTTGTGTGTTGAAAATGTGCGAGAGCTTCAAATAATAATGAAAAAAATGAAGCGTTCAAAAAACATTCTGGTGGTATTTGAACCATCTTCTGCTATTAGCACGCAAGGAGGAAAGAGGATTACCCCAGAAAACATTGCTACGATGGTCGGAGCAATGAAGAAAATTACAGGGAGGAATAGCCCAGTACTTTATGGAGGGAGCGTGAATGCAACAAGTATTGCTGCCATTATGCAAAAAGGGAGAGTCCAGGGAGTATTGGTTGGGGCTGCTTCTTTAAATGCTAAGGAATTTATAAGTCTTATAAAAAAAGTTGCCTGAAGGTAAGAGTGCTTAATTATGGATGTTATATCACAAGGAACATTTTACAATCCCACAAAGGGACAAATGGACTTACAAGAGGTATTACAAGAACTCATCCTATACTTAAAGGAGAAATCTGAGCGAGATTATGAAATTATTATAGGATGTGACTCTTCTGCTGTAGAAGAGCCTACTTTTCCTGTGGTAATTGTTGTTTTAAGAAAGAAAGAAGGAGGAAGATTCTTTTTAACTAAAGTAAGATACCCTGCTCCTCGGAAATTCTACAACATTCATGATAGGATTTTAGAAGAAGTGCTGCTATCTTGTCAACTAGCTTCCTGGTTAAGGGAGAACTTTGCTCTTGCGGCAAAGAAAGCAGATCTTAAGGTTTCTTACCAATTGCAATATATTCATGCTGATGTAGGAGAAAATGGCGCAACTAAGGATATGATTAAAGAAGTTACCGGTCTTATTTTAGGTAATGGATTTAAACCCATGATTAAGCCAGAGTCCTTTGCTGCTTCTTCGGTAGCTGATCGCTTTGCTTGAGGTTCGAGTCCTACCCGAAAAAAGTTTGTAGGATTTTTTGTTAAAAACAAAAGAGGGAAGATTTTGTATACTTCTGATACGACTAAAAAATACAAGAATAGAATTAATCATATTCTTGGCTATTGTATAGCTCCTCCTCCTTCAGTTGATAGAGAACAGAGAATGAAATACTACATTAGCTATGCCGAAGACAGAAAAAGTATGGTAGTTACAGAAGAAGGAGGGGAACTTATTTCTTTGATTGGATTTGAAGAAATTATTGTTAACATCACGCTAGAACCTATAGCTGTTATTTGCCTTAAAGATGGTTCTCTACCATGGGTTAAAAAATATGTAGGAGACTATATATACTGTGTTGTTCCCCAAAGACCCTGCTTATATTCATCTTGTACTTTTTCCAGATATTATTTAGATGGAACAGTTGATATATATGTGGGAAAGTGCTAAGACGAAGCATATATCAATCCAGAAAGCAGTGCTCCTCTTTTTTCTGAGCTGGATATTTAACAAGACGATTTTTTGATAAAGTTGGGTATGATTTCATATATTGCAATAGGCTCAAATATTGAAGATAGAGAAGATTATCTTAAAAAAGTAGTAGGGGAACTTAAAAAACAAAGCAAGGTATTAATTTGCTCTTCTTTGTATGAAACAGAACCAGTAGGATATGCTGATCAAAGTTGGTTTTTAAATGGAGTGGTTAAAGTTGAAACTCACTTTACTCCAAGTACATTACTTGAATTTGTTTTAGCAATTGAAAAGATGCTAAATAGAGTGCGCACTATCCAAAACGGTCCTCGCACCGTGGACTTGGATATATTATTCTATGAGGATAAAATTGTTCAAGAAGAGAATCTTCAAATCCCACATCCTCGTCTTCACGAACGTGCGTTTGTTCTTATTCCATTAAAGGAAATTGCATCAGATTTTATGCATCCAATATTGAAAAAAGATGTGAGCACTATGCTTGAAGACTTGCCCAAGCAAGAAGAAGTTTTGTTGTATAAAAAAGAATGGTTCCGCTGAAAATTAAAAATAGTGTATTTAAATGGGGGAGTCGTACCTACATAATAGGTATTTTAAATATTACTGAAAATTCATTTTCGGGTGATGGTTTTTTAAAAGATATTAAAGGTGCAATTCAATACGCGCTTTTAATGGAAAAGAATGGGGCTGATATTATTGATGTTGGAGGAGAATCCACAAGACCTCCTGGAAGCGCATACGGTAGAGGGGCAAAAGCAATTTCAATTGAGCAGGAATTGGAGCGTGTATTGCCAGTGATTTCTGAACTCGCGTCTGTTTTAAAAATACCAATTAGCATTGATACATACAAAGCAGAGGTTGCAGAGCGCTCAATTAAAGAAGGAGCATTACTGATTAATGATGTATGGGGTCTTAAAAAGGATGCACGCATAGCTTTTGTTGCAGCAAAGACAGGAGTACCCCTTATTCTCATGCACAATCAAGAGGGACTTGTGTATTCTGATGTAGTTGAAGATGTAATTTTAAGTCTCAAAAAAAGCAAAGAGCAAGCGATAAACAAAGGAGTTTTACCAGAAAAGATTATTATTGATCCTGGTATTGGATTTTCAAAGACGCTAGAGCATAATTTAAAGATACTTGCTCATTTAAAAAGAATACGAGAAGATCTTAAACTTCCTTTATTACTTGGAACTTCCAGGAAGTCTTTTATTGGGGAAGTATTGGGTGGATTGCCTGTGCATGAGCGCCTTGAAGGAACTGCAGCAACTCTCGCGCTTGGTATTTTACAAAAGGTAGATATAGTGCGCGTGCATGATGTAAAAGAAATGACTAGGGTTGCTCGTATGAGCGATGCTATTTTGCGACATGACGCATAATGACAAAGTCTGTATTTTGTGGCATATTGAATATTCACTATGAGTAAAAAGAAAAGGAAAGTATTTGTTGGAATGTCGGGTGGAGTGGATAGTTCGGTAGCGGCAGCTCTTTTAAAAAGAGCTGGTTTTGACGTGATTGGAATATATATGAAATGTTGGACAGAGGGACCTTCATGCACCACAGAGGAGGATGAGCGTTCAGCTCGCCTAGCTGCTTTGCATTTGAAGATTCCTTTTTATGTCTGGAATTTTATTGATGAATACAAAGAGAAAGTAGTGGAATATATGATTCAAGGGTACCAAGAGGGCATTACTCCTAACCCAGATATTATGTGTAATCGTGAAATCAAGTTTGGTCTGTTTTTTAAAAAGGCAATGACGTTGGGAGCGGACTATGTTGCTACTGGCCATTATGCACGAGTTAAGAAAAAGAATTTAAGACATATTTTACTGAAGGGAAAAGATGAAGAGAAAGATCAATCTTATTTCCTTGCCATGATACATCCTGAAGTATTGGAAAAATCTCTATTTCCAATAGGAGATTATGAAAAGACTCAAGTAAGAGCTTTTGCAAAAAAGATTGGACTTCCCAATGCAGAGCGCAAAGATAGCCAAGGTATTTGCTTTATAGGAGAAGTAGAAATTGGAGAGTTTCTTCGAGTTCACATCCCACAAAAGCAAGGTTCCATTGTAAGTACTACAGGCGAGGTGTTAGGGCAGCACGATGGAGCATATTACTATACCGTAGGCCAAAGACAAGGGCTAAAACTTGCAGGCGGTCCTTACTATGTTTCAAAAAAAAATATTAAAACCAATACCCTTAATGTAACAAAAGAGCAGCATGATATCATGACCTCTGAGCTTATGGTAAAAGATATGAATTGGTTTTTGCCTCAAGAAGAAGATACTCCTGTTTTTGCAAAATTCCGCTACCGTCAAGAGGACGTCCTAGTTACATTAAAAGTACTTAAAGACGGTTTACTTAAAGTAACTCCAGAGGTTGCTCAACGAGCCATTACTCCAGGACAATTTGCGGTGTTTTACCACGGAGAAGAGCTTTTGGGGGGTGGAGTTATTATTTCTTAAGTGATATAGTTTTTCTATGAGCTCAAACGAAATACGAGAAAAGTATCTGAACTTTTTTAAAGAAAGAGTGCATAATATTATTCCTTCTTCTTCTTTAGTTCCAGAGAACGATCCCACAACGCTGTTTGTGGGCTCTGGCATGCAGCCTTTAATTCCCTATCTTTTAGGACAAAAGCATCCTATGGGCTCACGCTTAGTTAATTCTCAAAAGAGTTTTCGAGCAGACGATATTGAAGAGATAGGTGATAATCGCCACACCACATTCTTTGAAATGCTTGGGAATTGGTCTTTGGGTGATTACTTTAAAGAAGAGCAACTTTCTTGGATCTTTTCTTTTTTGGTAGATGAGTTAGGACTGCCCCCTGAGAATCTCTATATGACGGTGTTTTTGGGAGATAAGGAAAATAACATACCAAAAGACGAAGAATCTATTGGCATTTTAAAACGGTTATTTCAAGAGAAGGGGATTGAGGCAAAAGATATAGAACTTGGCAGTGAAGAGGTGGGATATGAAAAAGGCATGCAAGGAGGCCGTATCTTTGCTTATGGATCAAAGAAGAACTGGTGGAGCAGGGCAGGGATTCCTTCCAATATGCCCACAGGAGAGCCAGGAGGACCTGACTCTGAAATATTCTTTGACTTTGGCACTCCTCATAATGAAGCATTTGGCAAGCAATGTCATCCAAACTGCGATTGTGGAAGGTTCATGGAAATTGGTAATTCTGTGTTCATGGAGTATAAGAAGAAAGAAGACGGGAGTTTTGAAAAGTTAGCACAACGCAATGTGGATTTTGGAGGAGGGTTGGAAAGAATTACTGCTGCTGTGAATAAAGACGCTGATGTATTTAAAATAAACACGCTGTTTGCTGTTATTACTAAGATAGAAGAACTAAGTTCAAAAAAGTATGAAGATAATATTACTTCTTTTCGAATTGTTGCAGATCACATTCGAGGAGCTGCTTTTATGATAGGGGATAGTGTTTTGCCCTCCAACACGGAGCGTGGGTATTTTGTGCGTCGCCTCGTACGTCGGGCAGTACGACATGCAGATATCATAGAAATGAAAGAAGGCGCCTTAGCTCTTTTAGTAGAACCTTTAATTGCAGCTTACGAAGGTTCCTACTTGGAACTGGAAGATCAAAAAGAGGAGATTGAAAAAAATATCCAAGAAGAGGAAGAAAGATTTCGTTTAACCTTAAAAAAGGGTCTAAAAGAATTTGAGAAAATTTCTTCTCGCAATATTACAGGAAAAGAGGCGTTTGATCTATATCAGACTTATGGATTTCCTTTAGATATTACCTTAGAGCTTGCAAAGGAAAAAGGAGTTTTGGTAGATACTATAAGTTTTCAAGAGGAATTTGCAGCACATCAAGAAATTTCAAGAACCGCAGCAGCAGGAAGATTTAAAGGAGGTCTTGCTGATGCTTCTTATGCAACCACAAAACTCCACACTGCAAACCATTTGTTACTTGCGGCTTTACGTGAAGTATTGGGAGATCATGTGCATCAACGAGGAAGCAACATTACTCAAGAGCGTATACGTTTGGATTTTTCACAGCCTCAAAAAGTTACCCCAGAGCAAGTACAAGAGGTAGAGAATTTAGTAAATGTAAAAATCCAAGAGAATTTGAAGATGGTAAAAGAGGAAATGACAAAGGAAGAAGCAGTGAAGCTAGGAGCCGAAATGGAATTTGGGATAAAATATGGAGATATAGTATCTGTGTACGTTTTAAAGGATGAAAAAGGAAATGCATTCTCCAAGGAGTTTTGCGGCGGCCCTCATGTTCAAAATACCTCAGAACTAAGCCAGTTTGAGATTATAAAGGAGGAGGCTGTCTCCACTGGAGTTAGGAGAATTCGAGCTGTGCTAAAGGCAGAATAGGGCAAAAACGATGCTATAGAGAAAAAGAGCTTGCGAAATTTTATGAATATGAGAAGATAGGCATATGGCAAACTGGAAAATTCAAGATATTTCCCCACCCAAAAAGATTGAAAAAAATATAGAAGAGCCAAAAAAACGCGTGAAGCGTAAAAGTACGCGATTGCCAGGTTGGTTTAAAATAGGCGTTCTTCCTCTTTTGATACTTGTGGTGGTTTTAGTTGGTGCTGTTCATGTATTCTTTGCGAGAGCCAATGTTACGCTGTGGCCTGAAGTAAGACAGGTAAAGCTTTTGGAGCCAATAGTAGCTGAAGTGGGAAGGGCGAAATTGGATAAGGAAGAGCAGATTATCCCAGCCCATACTTTAACTGAAGAAAAAAGTGCAACCCGTCTGTTTCCAGCTTCAAGCAGTACGATAAAAGAGAATAGAGCTTCTGGAACCATTCGAGTATTTAATGCGTATACCACAACTCCTCAAAATTTGCTTGTGCAAACTCGTTTTGTCTCAGAAGAAGGAAAATTGTTTCGAACTCCAGTGAAAGTTGCTATTCCCGGGAAAACGCAAAAACAAGGGAAGATGGTTCCTGGATTTGTTGATATTGAAATAATCGCAGCTGAGGCAGGAGAGGATTATAATATCGGGGCTAGTAACTTCTCTTTACCAGGGCTATCTGGTTCTGCTTTGTTTACTGTAATCTATGGTGAATCTTTAGGACCTATGACCGGAGGATCAGAACGCACTGTATCTGTTGTTTCAGAAGATGACATTGAAAAGGCAAAGGACTCTTTAATTGAAGAGCTCACAGGAAACGTGATTGAAGATTTGCTTAGTCGTGTGCCAGAGAGCATGGTAGCAACGAAAGATTCTCTTGCAATTAATGTCACAGAAGCTGAATCCTTGATAGGGGCCGGTGCTGAGTTAGATCAATTCAACGTAAGTGTTTCTCTTGTTGCAACACTATTCATGTTTCCCAAGTCTGATATAGATACGCTAGTAAATACTTTCCTTGCGCGAGAGCTTGAGGATGGAGAGCGTATTTTTGAAGATAAAAACGAGATTAACTTTCAGCAAATTAAACTTAGTAAAGATACAAAAACAGCTAATGTAGATCTTTTCATTGGAGCAACAATATATCAGTATTTAGACCCAACCGAGCTTAAAATCAAGCTTCGAGGGAAGTCAAAGACTGAGGCAGAGAGCATCCTTGCCTCCTATAATATCTTTAATCAAACTGAACTTGCCCTGTGGCCCTTTTGGCTCTCTTCTTTGCCAGGAAGTATAGATAGGCTTGAGATTCAGGTGATTGTTGACTAATAATAGTTTTTTTGATATACTTTATATCGCAAATTCACGCATGAAAAATGATAAACAAGGAGAGGACGCAATACAAGGAGAGGTAACAGAAACCCTTCCAAGTTTAAAGTTTCGAGTGCGCCTGGAAGATGGAACTGAGATATTAGCATATCTTGCAGGAAGGCTCAGGAAATTCAGGATCCGTATTTTAGCGGGTGATAAAGTTTCTGTGGAAATGAGTCCATATGATAAAACCCGCGGGAGAATTGTGTACAGGAATAAATAATATGAAGGTCCATTCAACCATTAAGAAGATATGCAAGGATTGTACGATTGTAAAGCGAGAGAGGAAGCTATACGTTATTTGCAAGAAGAATCCAAAGCATAAACAAAGACAAGGATAAATCCTTCTTTTTTAACTATGCCCAGAGTTGCCGGAGTAAACATTCCAGAAAAAAAACAAATTAAAATAGCCTTAACCTATATTTTTGGTATTGGGCTCGCAAATAGCGGGCGCATTTTAAAGCAAGTTAAGATTGATCCCCAAAAGAAGGCAGGGGAGTTAAAGGTTGAAGAATTAACTTCGCTTCGTAACACTCTTGAAAAAGGTTTTACCATTGAGGGAGATTTACGGCGTGAGGTTATGATGAATATAAAGAGATTACGCGATATTGGTTCGTGGCGTGGATCACGTCACCAAAAGAAACTTCCGGTCAGAGGACAGCGCACCAGTACAAATACAAGAACTGTTCGGGGAAATGTTCGAAAGACAGTAGGATCTGGAAAGAAACCAGCAGCTAGCCCAACTTAATTTATATTATGGGAAAGAAACGAGTTATTAAAAAAGGAGAGAGTTCCAGCAATACTGCTGCCTCTGTGCGTATACCAACTAAAGGACGTACATTTGCAGACGGGAGGGTGAGTATTTACTCCTCATACAACAACACCATAATTTCTTTAGCTGACGTGCAAGGTAATGTTGCGTTTAGTACATCAGCTGGGTCTGTTGGGTTTAAGGGGACTAAAAAGTCTACACCCTATGCCGCTTCCAAAGTAGCAGAAGCTTTAGCAGACGTTGCAAAAGCACGTGGAGTAGAGCGTATTGCAATTACCCTTCGAGGTATTGGACCTGGCAGAGAATCTGCTTTGCGTTCTTTGGGAGCAAGAGGTTTTGAAATTCAATTTATTCGCGATTTAACACCTGTGCCACATAACGGACCAAGAAAGAAAAAAGTAAGAAGAGTGTAGTGGACTTTGAATATGCAAAAGGGAGTAATGAGAAAACGACGGCCAAAGCCGCAGTCTGAATACGGAAGACAACTACAAGAAAAACAGGACTTGAAAGGTCAATACAATCTTCGTGAAAAACAATTTAAGCGTTATGTAAAAGTAGCACTTGAGAAAAGTGGCCATGGTGATTCTCCAGAATTATTTTTACAGAAACTTGAACGAAGACTAGACAATGTAGTATATCGTGCTGGCTTTGCTCCAACACGTAAACAGTCTCGCCAAATGGTTTCCCACGGTCATTTTTTGGTGAATGGGAAAAAAATGGATATCCCTTCTTTTGAAGTAAAAAAAGGAGATATTATTACTGTTCGTTCAGCATCTCTAGAGCGAACACTATTTAAGAATGTACTATTGGGATTAAAAAAATACGAGGCGCCTTCTTGGATTTCTTTAGATAAAGAAAAACCAGAGATTAGTATTTTGCAATTTCCCTCGCTTGCTGAAATTGCACCTTCAGTCGAAATTTCATTAATATTTGAGTTTTATTCAAGATAATATGATTCCACTTTCCAAAGCAATAAAAATTGTATCAAGTAAAGGAGATAAGGCAACTTTTGAGATTGAGTCCTTGTATCCAGGATACGGCACAACACTGGGTAATAGCTTACGACGAGTTCTCCTGTCTTCCTTGGGAGGTGCTGCTGTTACAGAGGTCAAGATAATGGGAGCTTCCCATGAGTTTGCAACACTATCTGGGGTTAAAGAGGATGTTCTTGGTATTTTGCTGAATTTAAAGCAAGTCCGCTTTCGTTTATTCGGAGACGGTCCATTTGCTGCAACGCTCAAGATAAAGGGAGTAAAAACAGTTACCGCAGGAGATTTTAAAGCTCCAAGCCAAGTTGAAATTATGAACAAGGATGTTCTTATAGCTCAGCTAACTGATAAATCAACCGAACTTGAAATTGAGATTCAAATTGGAAGAGGAGTTGGATATGAAGCAGCAGAAACTCGTCATATAGGAAAGGTGGAGATTGGCATGATTTCTCTAGACGCTATTTACACCCCCATAAGGAGGGTGAGCTATCGGGTGGAGCAAATGCGTGTTGGAGATCGAACTGATTTTGATCGTCTTATTCTTGAAGTTGAAACCGACGGAACCCTAAATCCTGAAACTGCTTTAAGAGAAGCTTCTAGTATTTTAGCAGAGCAGTTTGAGGTTATTAAAGGAGGGCTAAAAGAAGAAGTGATGAATGTAGAAGAGAATGTAAAGCCCAAGGCAAAAAAGGCAGCTTCAGTAAAAAAACCAACAACAAAGAAAACTACAAAAAAGAAGTAATGAAAAAGCGCATCAAAAAAAGAACGTTGTCTCGCAAGGCAGGACCTAGAAAAGCTTTACAAAGAAGCTTGGTTCGTTCTTTGGTGCTTCAAGAAAAGATTGAAACAACTGAAGCCAAGGCAAAGGATATTTCTCCTATAGTTGAAAAACTTATCACTAGAGCAAAGAAGGGCAATATTGCAGAAAGAAGATATCTTAGCGCACTTCTGGGAGCTGTAAGTGCAAAAAAGCTCATTGAAGAAGTAGCCCCAAGGTATCTTCAGCGAAAGGGTGGATACACGCGGATTATAAAAAGAAGACCACGCAAATCAGATTCAGCTAGACTTGCAATTATTGAATTCGTATAATTTTATGGAACAACGACAAACTCATACTTTAAATGCACAGGGACGTCCCTTGGGACGACTGGCAGTAGAGGTTGCAAACCTTCTTCGAGGAAGACAAAAGGGAGATTTTGCTTCACATAAAGATGGTGGAGATTTTGTAACAGTCCAAAACTTCAAGAGAATTCGTTTTACTGGAAAGAAATCTGAGCAAAAGAAATATTATCGACACTCAGGATATTTGGGAAGTTTAAAAGTACGGACATTAAAGAAGTTTTTTGATGAGCAGCCAGAAGAAGTATTGCGCAAGGCAGTATATGGAATGATGCCAATAAATAAATTAAGAGCGCGCCAGATAAAAAGATTGAAAGTTGAATTATAATCGATGGCAACAAAAACTATTACAAAAAAGAAAAAGCCAGTTACATCCACTAAAAGTAAGCTTTCTGGAAGCGAAAAAATTCCTGCAAAAAAGGTGGAAGGAAAATATTGGCAAGCAACAGGGAGAAGGAAGACTGCTGTTGCGCGCATAAGAATTAGAGATGCAAAGAAGACAAACTTTATCGTAAATCAAAAAGCCTTTGAAGACTATTTTCAAGACGTCGAATATCGCATCATTGCAAAAGAGGCTTTGGAGCGTGGAACACACGGAAAGACATTTGAAGTAAGCATTGTTGTTTACGGTGGTGGAATGCGAGCACAAGCTGAGGCAGTACGCCATGGCTTAGCTCGCGCGCTAGTAGAATGGGATGCTACAATGAGAGATTCTATGAAATCCCTTAAGTTTTTAACGAGGGATCCTAGAATGCGAGAGCGAAAGAAATTTGGACTAAAGAGAGCTAGAAGAGCTCGTCAATGGAGGAAGAGATAATTTAGCGCACTATTTTTTCAGAAACAAAGAAGGCATTCTCACTTAGGACATAGAGGATGCCTTTTTGGTTATTCCAAAAGAATTCAGGGTTGGGAAACGAAACGAGATCAATGATGTTTAAGCGATCCCGGTTATCAATTTCAACACTTCGGATTATTTCTCCTGAGCCAAAGAGAAGATAAGATGAATCAACCCAAGAGAGTTGTTGTGGAGATTTTGAAAATCTCGTAAGAAGAACTAATTCTCCAGCTTCGTGTTGTGGTTGTTCAGTTTCTTCTTTTAAGAAAAGAATCCAAAGCTCTAATTGATTTTGAAGTGCAACCTTATTACCATTTGAATTCACAGCAACTTCAAAAACAGGAGAGAGAACTTCTCGCCTTGAAATTGTATTTTCTTTATGGAGAAATAGCGTTGTATCCTCTTTTATTAAAATAGTATCGCCAGCAAGTAATAGTTCATAAGAAGTTTCCTGTATTGGGATAAAAACCGATTCTTGAAAAACCTGTGCATCGTCATTTGTACTCAAGTCTTTTTTTCGCAATGTGCCAGCTGTATCCAACCAAAAAACATGATTATCCAAAGTTGTGAAAGCTATAACATTATTTGCAATGGGAATAGCTAAATCTTCTTTGCTATACTGAGCTTCAAATAGTACCTGTGTTGTATTTAAGAATCTGGTAAAGAGCACCTGATCTTCTTTTGCAGGAGAAAATTGTATATTCCCTATATCTTCTCCAAGATATTCCAAGCTGCAAGGAGTTTTAAAACAAGGGACATTCGCTGAAATACTACGAACCTCAAAAGCAAGTTGCTCTTTATGAAGGGTTAAAAGCAGGAAACGACGAGAGTCTCTTGCCCATTGAATATCAATAACTTCATCCTTTGTACTAATTAATCCTGCCAGAGGTTCCTTTCCTCCAGTTTCAAGATTAAGAACATGGAGCTGCCAAAATGCCTTAGATTCGCGCTGTTGTAATAGTGCATATTTTATGTTTGGAGAAATCCAGAAGCGTTCAATTTTATCTGCAAGTTTTTGAAATGTCGGGTCTTTTTTAAACAAAAGTATGCTCTTTGCCTCAGTAACTTGTTGCTCTTTTATCTGAAGGATTTTTTGCCAGGAATGATATCCTTCTTTTGTAACTTCAAGAAAATAGTTATCAGGAAAGAAGTTTTTCGTGAGTCCTGAACCAAAGAGGAAATCTGTTTTTTTAACAAACGTACCATCAACAAGGATATCTGCTCGCGCGGGGGCTACTTTAAAATAGAATGCTCCTGTTTGAGCTATTCTTCCTCCTGCAAAATCAATTCGGTATCCTTGAGAATACAAGGCAAGCGTAGGGGCTAATATGAAAAAAAGACCCAACAGGGTAGAAAACAGCAATGTACGTTGGCGTTTAGTCATGCGTTGTAGTATACGGGAAAATATGCTTTTTGTGAAGTTGGACTTAATTAGATTAAGAATTCCGTAATTTTACCAAGAGATATTCGGATTTTCACTCCATTGCAAAATAGAGGGATTTCAGCTAAGATAAGGAGGCTATACTATGGAGAAATTCGTTATTCGTGGTGGTAATCGCCTAGAAGGCGAGATTGATGTTAAGGGGGCAAAAAATGCTGCCTTTCCCATATTAGCTGCCACCATTCTTGTAAAAGAGGACTGCGTAATTAAAAATCTCCCCTTAATTGAGGATGTATTTCGCATGCTTGAAATTTTAGAGAGTATGAAAGTAAAGGTAGAATGGATAGGGAAGCGAACGGTGAGAATTAATACAAAAAATCTCAATCCTGCTACTATTAATAAAGAAGCAATTTTAAGATTTCGGGGCTCTGTTCTTTTATACGGACCATTGCTCGCGCGATTTGGGAAAATATATCTTCCAAAGCCTGGAGGAGATATTATTGGGGCAAGACCCATAAACACTCATTTGGACGCATTCAGCCAACTTGGTATTGCTGTGAAACCTTTACGACAAGGGTTTGAATTGCAATTTGCAACAAAGGCAAAGAACAAGGTAATCGTGCTAAATGAATTTTCAGTTACCGCAACAGAAAACCTTCTCCTTTTTTGTGCCATGCAGCCAGAACGCATTGTTATAAAGATTGCGGACATGGATTATCAAGTACAAGAGTTAATCCGCGCATTACGAAAAATGGGAGTATGGCTTAGAGTTTCTGGGCTCCATGAAATAACTATTCAAGGGAAAAAGAAACTGAAAGGATTTTCCCACACTATTATCCCAGACCCCATAGAAGCTGCCACCTTTATTGTTATGGCAGTTGGAACGCAAGGCAAAGTATTAGTAAAAAATGTTCCATTGCAATTCTTGGATTTCTTTTTTAAAAAACTTCACGATTTTGGTGCGATATTGGAGATCACAAAGAGGCAAGGAGGTATTGGGGATGTACAAGTTTTGCCCTCTCGCAATCTTAAGATAGATAAAATCCAAAGTTTAATCTATCCTGGCATCCCATCTGATCTTCAGTCGGTATTGGGAGTGCTTGCTACACAGAGTAAAGGATCTACTCTCCTTCACGATCCTCTCTATGAAGGAAGATTAAAGTACCTAGAAGAATTAAATAAAATGGGAGCTGAAATTTACTTTACCGATCCACACCGCGCAATTATTAATGGCGTAACAAAACTTCATGGACATGACCTTGGTACGTTTGACTTGCGAGGAGGTGCAGCTCTTATTATGGCGGCTCTCATGGCCGAAGGAAAAAGTACGATTGATAATATCTACCAAGTGGACAGGGGATATGAGAGAATAGAAGAAAGACTACAAAAGTTAGGAGCAGATATTAAACGCGTTACAGTATGAGTATTTTTGTCTCAAAAATTGGCATTGATCTTGGAACTAAAAACTCTTTAGTCTTTGTGCCTCAAAAAGGTATTGTATTAGACGAACCTACGGTGGTTGCAGTTTCTCTAACAGATAACACTATTTTGGCAGTAGGGGAGGCGGCAAAAGAAATGACTGGGCGTACTCCTGATACCATTCGAGTATACCGTCCCATGCGAGATGGAGTTATTTCGGATTATCGTGTTACCTTAGCTATGATCCGCTATTTCTTAAAAAAAACTATCCCAGGATATCAGTTTTTTAAGCCAGAGGTATTAATTTCTGTTCCAGCTGGCATTACCTCTACTGAAAGAAGAGCTGTGGTTGAGGCTACCACGCGCGCTGGAGCAAAGGCAGCATATGTTGCAAAGGAACCTATTCTAGCTGCAATTGGGGCTGAAATCCCTATTAACTCAACTTCAGGTCACATGATTGTGGATATTGGGGGAGGGACCACTGAGGTCGCAGTCATTTCTCTTGGAGGAATTGTTGGCTCAACTTCTCTTCGGGTAGCAGGAGATAAAATGGACCAGGCAATTTCAGACTACATAAAGAGTAAATATAATCTTGCGATTGGAGAGAATACCGCAGAGGAAATTAAAATAAAGATTGGATGTGCGATCCCTTTAAAAGAAGAAGCTACTATTGAAATTCGTGGTAGAGATTTAGTAGCAGGATTGCCCAAAAATATTAAATTAACTTCTACTGAAATTTCAGAAGCTCTCCAAGAACCATTGGGAGAAATCGTGATGATTATCAAGGCTTTACTGCGCGAAACTCCGCCTGAGCTTTCAGCGGATATTATGGACAAAGGAATGATCGTTTCTGGGGGAGGAGCTCTACTTAAAAATATCGATCAACTCATTTCCCAAACAACCGGAGTACCATGCTTCATTGCTC
Source organism: uncultured bacterium (assembly GCA_913054235.1). GTDB lineage: Bacteria > Patescibacteriota > Minisyncoccia > Minisyncoccales > UBA10102 > 01-FULL-49-22b. Next base: position 8,311 of record CAJXJI010000002.1, on the reverse strand, counting down.
AAGATTCTTTAACTTGTGTTGCTCGAGGCGCTGGAGTTGTTCTGGATAATTTGGATGCATACAAGAGAAGTGTTATGGCAAAGAAATAATGGATTACTTTACATTACTTGCGCGAGCACACGAGAAAGGAAAACTTTCCCATGCATATCTTCTTTCGGGGAATGATGAGACAAAAAAAGAGCAACTCTTAACCAAGTTCATAGCTCTTGCTTTGGGAAGGCAAAAGCCAAAGATACAAGCTAATGTAATTGAGATAAACCCAGAAAAAGAGGAAATTACCATAGGACAGATACGAAGACTAAAAAAGCAATTGAGCTTAAGCGCATGGGACGCGCCTTGCAAGATAGGAATTATCAGGAATGCAGAATCAATGAACCAGGAAGCCCAGTCTGCATTTTTAAAGCTTTTAGAGGAGCCAAAGGGAAATGTGTTTTTGTTTCTGACGGTTTTACATCCGGCCCTTCTTTTAAATACCATTCGCTCTCGCGCGCAAGAGCTAAGGATGTATCAATTTGATAAAATGCATGATAAAAATACAAATCTACTAGCAAAATTACAGCGATTATCTATTGGAGAGCGCTTTGCCTTTGCGGAGCGTGAGAGTCAAGATCAAAAGGCTTTGTATAGAACACTGCTTAACTTACAAGAAGAAATGAGAGTTCAGCTTTTACAAGAGCTTCGCAAGGGCACAATGTCATCTTTGCACGCATTGCGCAATATTCATGAGGTTCTTGTTGCGTTGCGTCAAACTAACGTAAGTGGGCGCCTTGCAATGGAACGTGTTATCCTTGAACTATAATATGGTTAAACAAATACTTGAGAAAATAAAACCGGAATTGGAAAAGGCAGTGGAATTTTTTCGCCATGAATTGGCGAAAATCAGAACGGGTCAAGCAAGTCCTGCACTTGTGGAGGATATTTTAGTTGACATACAGGGACAACTTCTTCCTCTAAAGCAACTGGCTGGAATTTCTTCACCAGAGAGACGCCAGATTTTAATTCAGCCTTGGGATCCCGCAAATATCGGTCCTATGGAGAAAGCACTCTTAAAAGAGTCTCTTGGAGTATCTCCTGTGGTTGAAGGTAAGAGTTTGCGTATTATTCTGCCTACTTTAACGCAAGAGTATCGAGAAACTTTGCTGCATATTTTGGCAGAAAAGTCAGAGCAAACAAAACAAACTCTAAGAAAGTGGAGGGATGAAGCTTGGGGAGAGATTCAAGAAGATGCACGGACAGGAGATATTCGTGAAGACGATAAATTCAAAGGTAAAGAAGATTTACAAAAGCTTATTGATGAGCATACAAAGAAGGTAGATGAGTTAGTTGAGAAAAAGAAAGTTGAGATATCGTTATAATTCTTTATATTTCTTTATATAAATAAACATTACGTAAAATTTCTATGACCCTTGCTATTGTTCTTATAAGTTTTCTTATCTTAATTATTCTTCATGAATTAGGGCACTACCTCTTTGCCAAAAAGTATGGAGTGAAAATTGAGGAGTTTGGTATTGGCTTGCCTCCCAGGTTAATTGGAAAGAAGATAGGGGAGACCATCTATTCTATAAACCTTATTCCCTTGGGTGCTTTTGTGCGATTGGAGGGCGAAGACCAAACTGCTGGCGGCCCACGAAGTTTTTCCACAAAACCTATATGGCAAAGAATGGTTATTGTTGCAGCTGGTGTAGTTGCTTTTTGGCTGGTAGCTGTCGTCATCTTTACCGGACTTGGAGCGACCAGTGGTATTCCAACTGGCATTGGGGACGAAGAAACTCAAGGTATAGAAAATCCTATAGTACAAATTCTTGGTGTGGCAAAGGATTCTCCAGCTCAAATAGCTGGCATTGAGCTGGGTGATAGTATTTTAAAAATGGAAGAGCAAAGTTCTGGAGTATTTATTGAACCAACAAAGGTAAGCGAGATTCAATCTTTTAGCGATACAATTTCTGGCAAAGAGATTATTCTTACTTTGCAGCGCGGAGAGGATATAAGACAAGTTACATTGACTCCAAGAATAGAGCCACCTGATGGAGAAGGTGCTATGGGAGTTGCTCTCGTAAGAACCGCATTTGTAAAATATACCTGGTTGGAATCTCCTTTTCAGGCAGTACTTCGAACAGGCAGACTTACCATTGATATTGTAAAGGGTCTCGTAGATCTTATAGTAAATCTTGTTTCTGGAAAAGGTGTGCCTCCTGGAGTTGAATTTACGGGGCCAGTGGGTATTGTTCATCTTTTGACTAATTCTCTTTCTTTGGGCGTAGCACATTTCTTATCTTTCTTTGCTGTTCTTGCAGTGTATCTTGCTATTTTTAACGCTCTTCCTATTCCTGTAGTAGATGGAGGCAAATTGCTGTTCTTGGGAATAGAAGCTATTCGGAAAAAGCCTGTCTCAGAATTATGGGAGAAAAGAGTTTCAGCCGTGGTGTTTGTTCTCTTGATAACTATGATGATCTGGGTAACCATAAAGGATATTATACGCATCCTATGAAGCAATCAACATTATTTACAAAAACCCAAAAGACACCCCCAAAAGAGGATGGCATCAATGCTCAGCTTCTAGTGCAAGCGGGTTTTATACACAAAGAAATGGCAGGGGTGTATTCATTTTTGCCTTTGGGTCTTTTGGTGTTTAATAGGATTGTAGGAATTATTAGAGAAGAGATGAATGCTATTGGAGGACAAGAGTTAGAGCTTGCTTCCCTTCAAGATGCTGAGCCTTGGAAAAAAACAGGACGCTGGTCAGATAAAGAGATAGATATTTGGTTTAAAACAAAGCTCAAAAATGAAACTGAAGTAGGGCTGGCAAACACGCACGAAGAACCTATGACTAATCTTTTGCGTCATCATATCTCCTCGTGGCGTGACCTTCCTTTATATATCTATCAATTCCAGACAAAGTTTCGAAATGAGCTTCGGGCAAGAAACGGTCTTTTAAGAACTCGTGAGTTTGTCATGAAAGACTTGTATTCTTTCTCAAAAAATAAAGAAGAACACGATCAATTCTACGAAAAGGTAAAAGAAGCATATCACAATATTTTTTCCCGTCTTGGCATTGGAGATAGTACCTTGTTAACGTTTGCTTCCGGAGGTAGCTTTTCTGAATATTCTCACGAATTTCAAGCAATATGTGAGGCAGGAGAAGATACTATCTATGTATGTGACGAATGTCACATTGCGGTTAATAAAGAGATTATTGAAAAGCAATCAACTTGCCCTGAGTGTAGCAAGAGCAACCTTAATGAAAAACGTGCAATTGAGGTAGGAAATATATTCCCCTTAGGAACTAGGTTTGCTGATACTTTAGGGCTTACTTTTACAGATGAAAATGGAGAAGCAAAAGCTCCTGTGATGGGAAGTTATGGCATTGGACCAGGGCGCGCCATGGCAACTATTATTGAGCTTTTGCACGATAAAAAAGGTATTGTGTGGCCAAAAGAAGTCGCTCCATTTGGCATACATTTGCTTTCGCTTATGGGCGGCGAGAGTGATGCTGAGAACTTGTATAAGGAACTTTTAAATAAAGGTATTGATATTTTGTATGACGATCGTAGTGAGACGAGCGCTGGGGAAAAATTAGCCGATGCAGACTTAATCGGTATTCCTTTACGTATTGTTGTAAGTGCAAAAACTCATAATGAAGATACCATTGAAGTTTCGATGCGGGCAAAAGAGAATGAACAAGAATATATAAAGCGAAAAGATGCTTTAAAATTCCTTCAAGAAAATATATGAAAAAATTACTACGAAAAATATTATCCTTCCTAGGTCAAGATATTGCCATTGATCTTGGGACCGCAAACTCATTGGTGTACGTTCAAGATAGAGGGATTGTGATTCAGGAGCCTTCGGTGGTTGCAATAAATCAAAAGACTGGGCAGGTTTTGGCTATCGGATCAGAGGCAAAGCAAATGGTAGGAAGAACTCCTGCTCATATTATAGCGACGAGACCCTTGGTAAAAGGGGTTATTTCTGATTTTGAAGTAACAGAGCAAATGCTCAGGTATTTTATTAACAAAGTAGCAAAGAGAAAATTCATATTCTCTCCTGGTCCTCGAGTCATTATTGGTATTCCCTTTGGCGCAACTGAGGTAGAAAAAAAAGCAGTTCGGGATGCTGCCTTGCAAGCTGGAGCTCGAGAAGTATACCTTATAGAGGAGCCCATGGCAGCTGCTATTGGGGCTCGCCTCCTTGTGCAAGAAGCTGGCGGTAACTTTATTTTGGACATCGGAGGAGGAACTGCTGAAGTTGCAATCATTTCTCTTGGAGGTGTTGTGGTTGCAAAATCCATGCGAATAGCAGGCGATAAGCTAAATGAAGATATAATTAATTTTGCTCAAGATGAATACAAACTCCTTATTGGCGAACGTACCGCAGAGAATCTAAAAATTGCTATTGGATCTGCCTACCCTCTAAAAGAGAAAAAAGAAATGTCATTACGCGGACGTAACTTAGTATCAGGGCTTCCCGAAGAAATTATGGTATCAGATACTGTAATTCGAAAGGCAATGGAGCGCTCCATTAAGCAAATAGTAGGAGAAATCAAAGCTGCTGTGGAGCAAACCCCGCCCGAGCTCTTAGCTGACATCATGGAGAAAGGTATCTATCTTTCTGGTGGTGGAGCTTTATTAAGAGGTTTGGATACCTTGATTGCAAAAGAAACTAAGATTCCTACATCCATCGTAGAAGATCCTTTAACAGCTGTGGTTCGAGGTGCGGGTATGGTATTGGAAAATTTAGATAAGCTACAGGAAGTATTATTAGAGGATGATGAGTTAAAACCTCCACGCTAACATGATTGATAAAGAACAGGTAATGCGCATTGCAAAACTTGCTCGTCTTGAGTTAAAGGAGGAGGAGATTGCAAAATATCAACAGGATTTATCTGAAATTTTGGATTATTTTGATACGTTAAAAAAAGTGAGTGCTAATGATGTAGAACCCATGATCCACTCAGCCACACAGGAAAATATTGTTCGAGATGATGTTGGTAGAAAAGAAAATCCTGTGATTATTTCACGTATGATGCGATTGGTTTTTTCTATTAAAGATGGATTTGTTAAGGTAAAAACAATTCTTACTTCAAAATGAATGTAACAGAACTTACCATTGAAGGGGTTCAGAAGGGATTGATTGCAAAAGAATTTTCTGCAGTGGAATTAACAGAGAATGCGCTTTTGAATGTAGCGAAGCAAGAGCCAAGCCTGCATGCTTTTTTAACCATAACCAAAGAACTTGCAATGGCTGCTGCCAAAGCAACAGATGAGAGAATTGCTAAAGGGGAAAAACTCTTGCCTCTTTCTGGAATTCCTTGTTCGCTAAAAGATGCAATTTTAGTTGAAGAGGTGCGGTGTACTGCTGGATCTCGTATGCTGGATAACTACATTGCCCCATATGACGCCTTTGTAACAGAGAAAATAAAGGAAGCAGGGGCTGTGATAATTGGAAAAACAAATATGGATGAGTTTGGTATGGGAGCCTCCACAGAAAACTCTAGTTTTGGAGCTACAAAGAATCCACATAACTTAGAGCGTGTTCCGGGAGGTAGCTCTGGAGGATCTGCAGCATCAGTGGCAGCAGGAGAGGTTATTCTTTCTTTGGGAGAAGATACTGGGGGATCTATCCGACAACCCGCTTCTTTTTGCGGGGTTGTAGGATTGAAACCAACGTATGGCGCAGTTTCAAGAGCTGGTATCATTGCTTTAGCTTCTTCACTAGACCAGGTAGGCCCTTTTGCACGAACCACGAAAGATGCACAAATCCTATTTGAAACTATCTCAAAAAGAGATTTACGCGATGCAACAAGCGTAGATATTAAAAAGAAGAAAAAAGAAGTAGGTGTTAAAGAACTTCGTATTGGGGTCCCTAAAGAATACTTTGGGAAAGGATTGGATTCTGGCGTAAGCAAACTTATTAAAGATACCATTGGAAAATTTGAGTCAGCTGGCGCAAAGATAGTAGAGATTGAATTGCCGCATACTCAATATGCCTTAGCTGCTTACTATATACTTAATACATCTGAAGCATCAGCAAACTTAGCTCGATATGATGGGATTCGCTATGGATTTCATCAAGAAGCATCTGATCTTTTAGGAGAATATCTTAGCTCTCGGAGCGAGGGATTTGGCCCCGAAGTAAAGCGTAGGATTATGCTCGGCACGTATGCTCTTTCTGAAGGATACTATGACGCTTACTATGTTAAAGCACAAAAAATACGCTCTTTGCTTAAGCAGGATTTTGAGAGTGCATTTAATAAGGTGGATGTAATTATGGGACCTACTTCTCCGGTCTTGCCTTTTTTACTGGGCGAAAAGACTAGCAATCCTTTAAAAATGTATCTTGTTGATACCTATACTGTTCCTTTAAACTTAGTTGGATTGCCTGGAATTTCTCTTGTCGCAGGAAAAATTGATAATCTTCCTGTTGGTCTTCAGGTTATAGCTCCATCATTTGAAGAAGACTTACTCTTTTCTATAGGAAAAACCCTTGAGAGCTTACAGTAAACATCTATTGTTATTTTTTATATATATATGATAATAAAGACATATGGAAAAGCTGTTTGAAACACTTTCCCTTCTTAATAATTCTGGGATCCAGCAATCCCTCTTGCCTTTAAAATTGATTTTTGGATTGGTTGCAGTTCTCTTCATAGTGTTTTCTGTGTTCGTGCTGGTTCGCAGTGCATGGGTAAAGTTTCTCTTCCTTTTTGATTATACTGAGTTTTTTACTTTCAGACCCTATGGATTGCGTAGAGTCGTAAAGAAATGGCAAAAGATTCAACAACGATTGGAAACTGCAAATGAGGGAGAGTATAAACTTGCGGTGATTGAAATAGATGGAATGTTAAGCGATATCTTGCTTCGCATGGGATTTAAAGGAGAAACTTTGGGAGAGAGACTTGAAATTGTAACATCTGCCATTATTCCTAATTTACAAGATTTAATACAAGCACATCAAGTTAGAAACAATGTAGTACACGATCCTGATTATAAATTGACGCTTCAAGAAGCGCAAAAAACCCTCGAAATATATCAAGTTGCTTTTACTAACTTAGATCTCATTTAAGAATAATTAGAGAAATATAGCCTAGATAATCTTGATTTATCTTTGGTTTTAAGATATAGTCAATTGGAATCCGTTAGGATGGATGGTACGCGGGGTAGTGGAGTAGTACCATGCGAGGCCCATAACCTCGTGACGCCGGTGCAATTCCGGCCCCCGCAACAAATAAATCATAGATAGATGCCGGCGTAGCTCAGTGGTTAGAGCAAAATCTTCATAAGGTTGAGGTCGGAAGTTCGATTCTTCCCGCCGGCACAGTAGCAGACAAATATGCGGGCGTAGCTTAGTGGCTCAAAGCGCTTCCCTGTCACGGAAGAGATCGCCGGTTCAAATCCGGTCGCCCGCGCCATACCAACGCTACTATAACCGCTGAAAGAAACGCTGCTGTAGCCCTAGAGAAGGTTATGCAGGACTCAGACTATGCTAACGAGCTAAAGGAGCAATTAACTCTAGTTAAGACCCTTATGAGCGAAGAAGCTCTAACTGTCTAGATACATAAATATTATGAAAACTCTTAAATGTGACCTATGTGAAGTCACAGCGGAAGGTGAAACATTCGAAGAATGGATGAAAGCACTTCACCCTCATTATATGGAGGTTCATTCTGAAGTAATGAAAAACTCTAATCATGGCAAGGAAGACATGGAGAAGTGGATGGCTGAGAATAAAGCGAGGTTTGAAACTGCCTAGGAGTTCGTAAAGTTTACATAATGAATCGCCATATAGGCGGTTTTTTGTTTGCCTATTTTCCTTATATAGAGTATATAGAAGAAGTCTCCTCCAAGACCCTCTCTTGGGTGTATCAATAGGCTGACTGCTACTACGTCGTGGTTTTCAGTCACACCCTGAGAGGCTATATTCAAAAGGTGCCTATGGCATCTATACTCAGAAGCGGTCACCTTGACTCAGGCCGCTTCTTTTTTATACATCGCCATATAGGCGGTTTTTTGTTTGACCAATATTCTTTAATAGTGTATAAGGATAATGCTCTCCCTCTTGCCAAAGCGGGGTGAGCGTTCTTCCTGCAACCCCCTGAGGAATTGGCCAAATACCAACCATGAACTCAGGGGGAGACCATTATAGTGTCGTTGGCACTCAATACGGGCGAGGTTAGCATATGTAGTGCATGAGGTGCTGTTAACATCTTAAGACGTGGCTCAAACCCACACTCCGCTCCAACTAATTAAGAGGCCCCTTCTATTACAGAAGAGGCCTCACTTTTTTTATACATCGCCATATAGGCGGTTTTTTG
>CAJXJI010000001.1 GCA_913054235.1 uncultured bacterium | reverse complement strand
AAATCTCTTTTTTCTATTCCTACTTAAATTTCATCTAGTAGGTTAAAGAGAATAGGAGTTTCCCTTCTTTTTTATGAGGCCATCTTTTTTTAACGCACTAAGAATTCTTGTTGAAGTATAGGGACTTTTTGACTTCTTGAGCAATCGGTCAATTTTCCCCATGGTAGCAGTTTGCTTTGGTTGGTCTAGGAGAAAATGCATTACTATAGTTCGAAAAGATCGAAAAGACCCCTCAAATTTACTTTGTTTTGTGTAGTGCTTGCTTTGCTTATTTATCTTTTTATCTTTAAGAATCACAGCGCCATAATCAAGCAAGGCATAATGCCATTCTCTTGGATTTTTCTTCCATACTGCTTTTTTTGCAATAGTAAGAATCTTTCTATCTGATATATTATTTTTCCCTGAGAAAAAGAAATAAAGATATACTCTCCTAATATTAGTATCTAAAAAAGCATCTTTGCTTTGAAAAGCAAAGCAGGCAACAGCTCCAGCAGTATATGGACCAATGCCAGGGAGTTTTTTTAAGAGTTCAGGTTCTTTAGGGAATTTCCCTTGGTATTCTTTAGATATTATTTGTGCAGTCTTTTTTAAAGAAAGGGCTCGTTTCCAATATCCTAGACCTGCCCATATGTGAAGGAGCTTTTTATCGGATGCTTTTGCCAGAGAGTTAAGAGTTGGAAATTCTTTTAAAAACTCTTTGTATTTGGGCAAGACTCTTACAACTTGAGTTTGTTGAAGCATAATTTCAGACACCAGTATTTTATAGGGATCCTTTGTTTTTCTCCATGGCATATCCCTTCGGTTCTCTTTATGCCAAGTTAAGATAAGCTTTTGGAATTTTGGTATGGTCATATTTCTATTATATCTCTATTCTTCCATGAAATTAAGCTTACGAAGGAGAGAATGGACAAATAGGGGTAAATTGGTTACAATCTGTGTATTATGGAGCGTTACGATCATCAAAAAATAGAGGCAAAGTGGGCTAAAATCTGGGAGAAAAATAAGACGTGGAAAGTGGATCTTGCCAAGGCAAAAAAGCCCTACTACAACCTAATGATGTTTCCCTATCCTTCTGCTGAAGGATTACACGTAGGGAATGTGTATGCTTTTGTCGGATCTGATATTCATGGACGGTTTGCGAGAATGCAAGGCAATGATGTGTTTGAGCCCATGGGATTTGATTCTTTTGGTATTCATTCAGAAAACTTTGCCATAAAGCAGGGAACTCATCCAAAAGAGCAGACTACAAAGAATATTACACATTTTACTAAGCAGTTAAAGCAACTAGGAAGTCTTTTTGATTGGGAACACTCTGTTACTACCTCAGAGCCAGAATACTATAAATGGACTCAATGGCTGTTTTTACAATTGTATAAAGCAGGGCTTGCACATAAAAAAGAAGCACCAGTTGAATGGTGTCCTTCTTGCAAGACCGTATTAGCAAATGAGCAGGTAATTGAAGGAAAGTGCGAACGATGCAGCACTGAAGTAATTCAAAAAGAACTTGAGCAATGGTTTTTTAAGATTACCAAGTATGCAGATAGATTACTTAAAAATTTAGAGTGGATTGATTGGTCTGAGAAAACTAAGATTGCGCAAAGAAACTGGATTGGGAGATCAGAAGGAACAACTATAAAATTTAAAGTTGTTGATTCTAAGTATGAAGTTGAGGTTTTCACGACGCGTGTTGATACGCTTTATGGCGCAACGTTTATTGTTTTAGCGCCAGAACATCCTATAGTAGATTCTCTTAAGAACGTAAAAGAGGTTCAAGAATATGTAGAGAGAGCAAAACAGAAAACTGAATTGGAAAGAAAAGCTGAAGGAAAAGAAAAAACAGGAATTTTTTCAGGCCTTTATGCGATAAACCCTCTTAGTGAGGAAAAGATTCCTGTCTGGATTGCTGATTATGCCCTAATAGGTTATGGAACAGGTGCTTTGTTTGGAGATGCTCATGATGAGCGTGATGTTGAATTTGCAAGAAAGTATAGTATTCCACTCAAGCCCACTATAATCACAGGAGATAAAGAGAAAGATGAAAAGATTTTAAAGCTTAAAGAATGCTTTATAGGTTATGGCACCTTAGTGAATTCTGGTTCGTTTACAGGTTTAAGCTCAAAGGAAGCAATAATAAAAGTGAGGGAATGGCTTATCAAGAAAGGACGGGGTGGTGGGAAGGTAACGTATCATCTCCGAGACTGGCTCATTTCTCGCCAGCGATATTGGGGTCCTCCTATTCCTATTATCTATTGCGTGAAGTGTGGCACGATTCCAGTTCCAGAAAAAGATCTCCCAGTATTATTACCAGACGTAGAAGATTTTAGACCTACTGGGACTGGAAAGTCTCCCTTAGCTTCAGTTACAAGCTTTGTTGAAACCACATGTCCTGAATGCAAAGGACCAGCAAAAAGAGAAACAGATGTGTCAGATACATTTTTGGATTCAGCTTGGTACTTTTTTCGCTATCCTTCAGTTGAATTTGAAGATGAACCTTTTGATAAGATAAGAACTAAAAAGTGGCTCCCTGTTGATATGTATATTGGAGGGCACGAGCATGCGGTGCTTCATCTTTTGTATACCAGATTCGTTACCATGGCACTAAAAGATATGGGACATATTGAGTTTGAAGAACCTTTTTTAAAGTTTCGTGCTCATGGATTAATTACCAAAGAAGGAACAAAGATGTCCAAGTCCAAGGGGAACGTAGTAAACCCAGATGAATACTTTAAAACGCATGGAGCAGATACAATCCGAACATACTTAATGTTTATTGGTCCTCTTGCTGAAGGTGGAGATTGGTCAGACAAAGGCATTGTTGGGATTTCAAGATTCTTTAATCGTTTGTGGAATTTTCAAGAAAACTTTAAAGCCCCAAAACAAGAGAGTAATGAGCTTGAAGTTGCACGGAATCAAACCATAAAGAAGGTGACTGAGGACTTGGAAGGTCTTCGCTATAACACTGCCATTGCAGCTTTAATGGAATATTCAAATGGGTTTTTAAAGAATCCTCCAACAAAAGAGCAATTCAATACGCTCTTGATTCTCCTTTCACCTTTTGCTCCTCATTTAACAGAAGAATTATGGGGAAAGCTTGGTAATAAGGGAAGTGTGCATGAACAACCTTGGCCAACATATGATGCAAAAGCATTGGAGGAAAAAATTGTTCGACTTGTGGTACAGGTAAATGGAAGAGTAAGAGACATTCTGGAAGTTTCTCCTGGCATCAAAGAGAAAGAAGCCGTCGCCTTAGCTTTAAAGCAAGAGAAGATAAAGAAATGGTTCCCCACAGGAAAGCCAAAGAACATAGTATTTGTGAAAGGAAAATTACTAAATCTCGTATCATACTAACCTCTTGACAAGATAGTAGGCTTGCTCCTTAACAAGAGTAAGGAGTTTTAATCTTGTTAAAAAGATATTTGTATGTGTGGCATTGTAGGTTATATTGGAAAGCAAAAAGATATTCGCATTGGAATGGAGGCGTTAAAGCGCTTGGAATATCGAGGGTATGATTCAGCTGGTATGGCAGTGTATAACAAAGAGAGAAAGGAAATCGATTCGATAAAAGCCGTGGGTAAGGTTGCTTCTCTTGAAGAAAAATTGAGAAGCACAAATTTTGAAGGGAGCCCATTTTTGTTCTATACAAGATGGGCGACACATGGGCAAGTAACAGAAGAAAATTGTCACCCTCATGCAGATTGCACAGGAAATATATGGGTGGCTCACAATGGGATTATTGAAAACTATCAACAGCTAAAACAAGAGCTTTTAGGAGAAGGTCATGTTTTTCTTTCAGAAACAGATACCGAGGTTCTCCCTCACTTAATTGAAAAGTTCTTTACAGGAAATTTAGAGGATGCAACAAGAAAAGCATTATCTTTGGTTCATGGTGCATATGCCTTAGCCATTATTGCAAGAGATGATTCAGAAAAACTGGTCTTGGCAAAATATTCTGCCCCCTTGCTTATTGGTTTGGGAGACGGGGAGTATCTTGCGGCCTCTGATCCCTCTGCAGTTATTACCCATACCAACAAGGTAATATATCTGGAAGATGGTGAGCTTGCGATTCTTACACCAAAGACTTTTTCTATCCAAAACTACCAACAAGAATTGGTTGAAAGAGACGCTGAGGAAATTGAATGGAGTCTGGAAGACGCAAAGAAGGGGGGATATCCTCACTTTATGCAGAAGGAAATTATGGAACAACCAGAGAGCATCATCAATTCCCTGCGAGGAAGATTGCTTCTGGATACAGGAGACGTAAGGTTGGGAGGATTGGAACAGGTTCAAGAAAAACTCAAGAACATTGAGCAGGTGGAGATTTTGGCTTGTGGTACGGCCTACCTCTCGGGATCGGTAGGAACATATATGCTCCAAGAGTATACTGGCATGCCAACGAAGGCAGATATTGCCTCTGAATTTCGTTACAAAAAGCCTATTATAGATAAAAAGACTGCATACTTGTTTATTTCTCAATCAGGAGAGACTGCAGATACTCTCGCTGCTCTAAAAGAGGTAAAAAAGAAAGGCGGGCTTGCTCTGGGTATTGTGAATACAGTTGGCTCTTCCATTGCTAGAGAAACTGAGGCAGGAGTGTATAATCATGCGGGCCCTGAGATTGGAGTAGCATCCACCAAGGCTTTTACTTCACAACTCACAGTATTGGCTTTACTCACCCTGTTCTTGGGAAGGCAACGAGGCATGTCTTTTACTATGGGTCAAAGAATCGCAAAGGAGATAGCAAACCTTCCGGTGCTTGTAAAAGAAACTCTGGAAACGACAAATGCCATTATGGAGAAGATTGCAATAAAGTATCAAGGCGCAAGGGATTTTCTCTTTATTGCAAGAAAGTATAACTACCCTGTTGCCTTGGAAGGAGCACTAAAATTAAAGGAGATTTCATATATTCATGCTGAAGGATACGGGGCTGGAGAGATGAAACATGGTCCCCTTGCAATGATTGATGAGAATTTTCCAACCATTGCCTTATGCCCTTCAGATTCTGTGTACGAAAAGATGATTTCTAATATTCAAGAAATAAAAGCAAGAAAGGGACCAGTGATTGCTATTGCAACACAAGGCAATGAGGATATTAAAACTATCGCAGACGATGTGATATATATTCCCAAAACCTTAGAGATGCTTACCCCCATCCTTTCTGTTATTCCGCTCCAACTCTTTGCCTATTATATGGGAATATTGAAAGGATACGACGTAGACAAACCAAGGAATCTTGCAAAATCAGTAACGGTAGAGTAATTTCTCCTGGAGGTAGCCTGATATCAATTTAGAGGGTCAGTTACCCAGCTTAAGAATGCGTTTTGCTTCAAGAAGATTTTCTGGAGTAGTAATAGGAATCCAGCGACTCGAAATAACATAATGCAAAGTCTTTTTTTTGAGCCATTTTCGAATATAGTCAGTAAACTCATACTCTCCCCTTGAAGATTTTTTGATATTCCATTGAAAAATTAAGGGATCCAAAAAATACATTCCTACGCTTACGAGGTTTCCAGTAGGGTGTTTTGGTTTTTCCAACAAGCTTATAACTCTATTTCCTTTTGTTTCTATTACTGCATAGCGTTCAGGGTGTTCTGTTGTGGCGACCAAGATTGAAGGATACTTTCCTAGAATCTTTTTGATATCGCGCTTATCATACAGATCATCCCCATTTATGAAAAGACAGGGTCCTTTTAGAAATGGGAGTGCTTGTTTTGCTGCGTCCCCCGTACCCGATTGCTCTTTTTGCCACGCATAGGTGATTTTTATTCCCTTGTAATTATCCCGAAAAGATTTTTGAATGAGCTTTCCTCTGTATCCTACTACCAGAATCACTTCGTCCACGATTCCGTGTAGTTGTTCGATGGTGTGTTCTAAAATTCTTTGCCCCCCAATTTGCAAAAGTGGCTTGGGAAGTTTTGAGGTTAAGGGCCGCATGCGCGTACCCTTGCCCGCTGCGAGAATAACTGCTTGCATATCTCTTGTTTATACACCTTTTTCTAAAAAAGAACAGGGGCTTGACATCTTTGTTTGCGTGCTTCTTAGTGGGCGTAGCTCACTCTTTTGGAGGAAAACACGATGACTGCAAAGAAGCTTATTCAGGAAATCCCATACCTTAAAGCACTTGAGCAGTTTGCTCGTGTGATTCCAAGAAATAATTTTTCTTCGCTTCGTATTCTCACAGAACCAGCAGAGATAGAAGCTTGGGAAAAGGCAACGGGAGACAAGGCTCGCGTATTTGTCTTATCTACCCCCACCTCTCCTATAGTTATATTCCTTCACCCTGTTAAAAGGGCAGATGGGAGCTATGGGGTTTATCACCAGGTGGCGCGCTCGGAGATATACAATGGAAAAGGGATTGTACTGTTCCCATTGTGGATTGACAACGATGGTGTAAAGCGCGTGGTTATGGTTAAGCATCAGCGTCCCACACTCCATCAGCATTTTGGGGAAGGATGGGAGCTTGAAGTCCCTTCTTTTGGACAGCGTATAGGCAAGACTATTCTGGAGTCTATTGAGGAAGAGGTTGTTGCTGAAGGCAATCTATCTCTTATCGGAGAACCACAAAGACTGGATTCCCGTGATTCGCCTGGCTGTCCGATGCTCCCTGGTATTACTTCAGAGATGTCTGAGATTTGGCTGGTTCATGTGACTCCTAATTTAGGAGAACCTCGTGAAGACCATGAGGGTATCTTGGGAAGAGTTTTTCTCACCAAGGACGGGTTCAAGGATGTTCTGTGTAAGGGGATCGTGGAAATTGATGGTAGAATCTATCTTACCAATTTATTTCACAATCTCGTTGCCGCGTCTTTTGCAGAACTCAAAGGGGTCTGGTAAAAACCAGCCCCCTTTTTTTATGCTGAGAATAAGGTAATATTGATTTTATGAGCAATAAGAAGATTCTCATTACGGGAGGTGAGGGCTTTATAGGAAGTCATTTAAGAGACAAACTCGTTGAAAACGGCAATAAGGTAACTGTCGTTGACAATAAAAATAAAACTGGTTTAGACATCTGTGATCACAGACTCTTCGATGTGTTTGAAGATATACAGCCAGAAGTTATATTTCACTTTGCAGCCCAAACAAATGTGCGAGTATCAAATGAACAACCCGCACAAGATGCTAGCGTAAATATTATGGGGAGCTTAAATGTTCTTGATGCAGCTCGCAAAGTTGGCGTAAAGAAAATCGTATTCGCATCGAGTGCTGCGGTGTACGGAGAAGCATCCACATTTCCGACCCCAGAAGATGCAGCTCCTGATCGCCCCTCTCCATATGGCATAGCAAAAGCTACTACTGAGAAATATCTTGCTTATTACTCTCAAAGCTTAAATCTTCCATTTGTTGCTCTGCGTTTTGCGAATGTATATGGTCCAAGGCAACACTCTACTGCGGTAATTGGTTCATTCTTTGAAAGCATTTTATCTGAAAAGGAGATTTCTATTCATGGGAATGGAGAACAGACCCGCGATTTTGTCTTTGTCGGCGATGTTGTAAGAGTAAGTATTCTTGCTGCGCAGAGTAGCGCGATTGGGGCATATAACATTGGAACCGAAAAGGAAACTTCTCTGAACGAACTATTAAAGATTATTGAAGACATTACGCAACGCAAGGCGAAGGTATATTATGAACGAGAGAAATCTGGAGGCCAGCAGAGAAGTTCTCTTTCAATTGGAAAAGCAAAAAAGGAGTTGAAGTGGGAGCCATCCTATACCCTAGCGCATGGACTAGAAGAAACTTTTGAATGGTACAAACAACAGCTTTCTACTTAAAGTTCTTCTGTTTGACAAGAAGCATAAAGAGCGTAAGATAGGATAATAATTGAGTAGTTTTTTATGTTAGTCAGGAGGGTGCTCATTTCCACATTCCCAGGTAGAGGTTTGTCTTATTTTTGCTACGGTAGCACGATGAGGCAATGCTCTCCCCCCTCCGCATTTTTGAGGATCTTTCCTTCCGGGAGGTTCTCTTCCTGCTTCACTCTCCTTAGTGGGAAAGGGAGGGTGAAGCAAAGCACTTTTTAGCATTTTTTCTGGAGCGTGTTTTGCCTTAGCGCTCTCCAGGGATATCCTTCTTAAGGTGTTACTCTGCCCAAACAGGGAGGGTGACACCTCATACAGCACATTCGAAGGGCTCCTCATGAGCTTTTTTCTTTTAGTTGAAAAACTGATATACTATGGAATGAAAGTTATCGTACTCTCAAAAAAGAGTTTTAAAAAAGAAGTTAAGATTGCCTTGGATGTTTTACAAAATGGAGGAGTTATTGTTTGCCCCACAGATACGGTCTATGGATTGTTGGCAAATGCTACGAACAGAAAAGCCGTGCAAAAAGTGTTTTTAATAAAAGGAAGAGAAAAGGGGAAGCCTCTGCCAATTTTTGTAAAAGACATTGTTATGGCAAAAATCCTTGCAAAGGTTTCTCTTTTGCAAGGAAAGTATATGAAGAAGGTTTGGCCAGGAAAGACAACCTTGATTTTAAAAAGCAAAGGAGTGTTGCCAAAAGAAACCGGAACAAAAGAATTTATTGGTATTCGTATTCCAAAGCACAAGTTTATTCAGGCAATCTTAAAAGAAATAGATATTCCCTTAACAGGAACTTCAGCTAATCTTGCAAGGAAACCTTCTCTGGCTGATAGTAAAGATATAATAGAGGTATTTGACAGAAGAAAGCATAAGCCAGATATAGTCATTGATGCAGGAAAACTCCCTTATCCTCGTCCCTCAAAAGTAATTGATATTACAAAAACAAAACCAAAAGTTTTACGCAAATAATTTTCTATGATTCTTTCTTTAAACCCACATCACTATTTTGACTATCTTTTAAAGAGAGACGTGAGCAAGTTTTATATTGCAATGTCCATTCGCAATCTGGCTTTAGGTATGGTGGTATTGTTTGAGCCAATATATCTTTATTTGTATTTTGATAAATCTTTACCCCTTACCCTTGTATTCTTTGCCATCATATATGGAGCGTATGGAGTACTCGCTCCTTTTGGAGGCAGGATAATGGCAAGGATAGGACCTACTAAATCCATTCTTGTAAGCTTGTTTTTCTACTTTGGATATTTTCTTTCTTTGTTTTTGTTCCCCGTTTCTTTTTGGTTTGTTCCTCTTTCTGTTCTGCTTATTATTTTTGGATTACTTTTGTTCTGGCCTGCATTTCATACTGACTTTGCCCGTTTTTCTTCAAAAGAAAGCAGAGGAAAAGATGTAGGGAAACTTAATGTGATGCGCCTTTTACCCATGATTGTAAGCCCTATTCTTGGAGGATGGATACTCGTGCTGTTTGGATATCCTGTGCTGTTTGCAGTGGTACTTGTGGTATTGCTCACTTCTATTATTCCATTACTGTACGCTAAAGAAACTCATGAGGTATATATCGATTCATATAAAGGGGCGTGGAAACGAGCATGGAAAAAAGAAAACATTAAAACAAGTATTGCTTTTATTTCAAATGGCCTTGAGGTAATAGTTGTTTCTATATTTTGGCCGTTATTTTTGTTTTCTCTTGCGGTTACATTTGAATCTATGGGGGCCATTGCGTCTTTTTCCTTGGTTATTTCTTCTTTGTTTATGCTGTATATCGGTAAAGTTTCAGATACAACAGAGCGCCCTTGGCTTTTAAATGTAGGGGCCTTGTGGACGAGTATTTCTTGGATTATTAAATATTTCATTGCTACCACCTTTGATGCCTTTCTTGCCCATACGCTGTATCGTCTTTCAAGATCTGCTGCTGCAGTTCCTTTTCAAACCTTTTTCTATGAAAAGGCAGCGGAAAAGGGAGAGGAAGCCGATGAGTTCATTGTAAACAGAGAGATCATTATAAATGTTACGCGTTTTATATTTTTAGGGTTGGCAGCCTTAGTGTTTTGGGTCTTTCCTTTACTGCCAATTAATGGTATTTTCTTTGGTGCAGCAGTATTATCTTTAGGATTTATGTTTGCAGGTAAAATACCAAAGTTTTCACTGTAATAATGAAAAAAGACAATTTACAAAAGCAAGATCCAGAAATTGCAGGATTCATTAAAGAAGAGTTGCAACGAAGAAAAGATGGCCTGGAAATGATTCCTTCTGAAAACCACACGTCTTTGGCAGTGCTGGAGGCTTTGGGCTCCATACTTACCGATAAATATTCTGAAGGATATCCTGGCAAGAGATACTACGCAGGAAACGATATTATAGACAAGGTAGAGAATCTTGCAATTGAACGAGTAAAGCAGGCTTTTTTGGTACCCCATGCTAATGTACAGCCTTTGTCTGGGAGTCCAGCGAATACAGCAGTGTATCTTGCGGTGTGTGAGCTAGGAGAAGTCATTATGGGTCAGAACTTAGCTGATGGCGGGCATTTAACTCATGGAGCAAAGGGAACTTTCTCCTCTAAATTCTACAAGAGTGTTCCGTACTATGTTGAGCAGGATGGTTCAATTGATTTTAAAAAAGTAATGAAGATAGCAAAAGAGAATAAGCCAAAACTTATTTGGGTAGGAGCATCTGCCTATCCAAAGCTCTTTCCTTTCAAAGAAATGGCAGAGATCGCAGATGAGGTAGGGGCGTATTTGGTAGCTGATATTGCTCATGTTGCAGGATTAGTGATAGCTGGAGCTCATCCAAATCCTGCGCCATATGTTCATATTATTACTACTACAACGCACAAGACCCTGCGGGGTCCAAGAGGAGCAATTGTTATGGTAACTCAAAAGGGCCTGGATAAAGATCCAGATTTAGCAAAAAAGATAGATAAAGCAGTATTTCCTGCTGGTGTTCAAGCTGGTCCCCATAACCATCAAACAGCAGCTATTGCTGTGGCGCTAAAGGAGGCCATGACCCCGGAGTTTAAAGAATATGGGCACCAGGTTGTGAAAAACGCAAAGGTTCTTGCAGAGGCATTAACTGAAAAAGGGGTAAAGATTGTTTCTGGAGGTACAGAAAATCACCTTATGCTTCTTGATCTTACTGCCTATGGGAAGGGGCATGGAGTATTTTTAGAAGAAGCTTTAGAGAGAGCTGGTATTACGGCAAACAAGAATACCGTCCCACAAGATCCTTCTTCTCCTTTTTACCCAAGCGGAGTTCGTCTTGGTACCCCAGCTATTACCACAAGAGGAATGAAGGAAAAGGATATGAAAAAAATTGCAGAATGGATTGTAAGGGCGTTGCAAGAAGTAAAAGATTATCGTCTTCTAGAAGATAAAAAAGAACGCGTGTTGCAGATAAAACAATTTAAAAAGGATATTTTAAACAACCAGGTTCTCAAGGATATACAAAAAGAAATTAAGGAGTTTTGCAGGAAGTTTCCTCTTCCTTACTAATTTTAAGGAAGCTAAAAAATATGGCCCATATTCTATCTGGCGCGCCTATTGCAAAGCGCATCCTTGCTAACTTAAAGAAAAAGCGAAAGAAGAATCTTTGTCTTTGCGTAATTCAGGTTGGAGATAATTTAGTATCTAAAAAATACATTGAGGAAAAAGGAAAAATTGCAAAAGAGCTTGGTGTTGTGTTTCGTTTAGTTCTACTTCCTTCAAGTATTTCCCAGGCAGATCTTAAAAAACGTATAGAGAAAATAGGTAGAGATAAAAAGGTTAGTGGCATGATTGTGCAGCTTCCTTTGCCAAAGCGTTTTAATACTCAAAATATCTTAGACTCAATTCTAAAAGAAAAGGATGTAGATGTGCTATCTTCCGTATCTTTTTCTGCCTTTGCCTTGGGTGTATTACCTATCATGCCTCCTACGGTAGGTGCCATTGCATTGCTGCTCCGCGAGACTAAAAAGAAGCTTGAAGGAAGGAAGGTTGTAGTTGTTGGAGTAGGACGTTTAGTGGGATTACCAACAGCCTTGTGGCTGGCGCATCAGGGAGCCATTATTTCTCTGGTGCAAAAGGAAACGAGGAATGCTTCACAGATAATTGCAAAAGCTGATATTATTATTTCAGGAGTTGGGAAGCCAGGCCTCATAACAGGAAAGATGGTAAAGAAAGGGGCTGTGGTAATTGATGCTGGAACTTCAGTTGAAGGGGGAAGCAGCAAGGGAGATGTGGATTTTGAGAGTGTTGCAAAGAGAGCAAGCTTTATTACTCCAGTTCCTGGAGGAGTGGGCCCCTTAACTGTTGCCTGTTTATTTCAAAACCTCTTTTTGATAAATGAATAGTATCATTATTTTTTTAGGAGAATACCTTGCCTATATCCTCATTGCAGGATTTTTGGTGTTTTGGTGGCAAAACAAAAAAAAGCACCCAAAGTTTTTATGGCAAGTAATTGTGGCTGCTATTCTTTCTCGAGGGATTATTACAGAGGCAGTGCGACTTTTTTGGGACAGGCCCCGTCCATTCATTGAAAACAATATGGCGCCTTTAATTGAACATACAGCTTCTTCTTCTTTTCCTTCGGGACACGCAACGTTCTTTTTTGCATTAGGAGCAATTTTGTATTTTTATAACAAAAAGGCAGGAATTCTATTCTTGCTGGGAGCTACAATTCTTTCTGGCGCGCGAGTCCTTGCTTTTCTTCACTGGCCTTCAGATATTTTTGCAGGAGCTGCTATAGGGATTGCTTCTGCATTTCTTGTAGTGAAACTATCTAAAAGATTCTTTAAATAGTGCCTGGGGAGAGACTTGAACTCTCATGAGGTTGCCCTCGCAGGATTTTGAGTCCTGTGCGTCTGCCAGTTCCGCCACCCAGGCAAGTTTCTGGTATACTATACTGATTTTTCTTTCTTTTGTAAACTCCTACACTCTTTGTTGGAGCATTTAACTTTACCCTTCTTGGTCTCTATTAATAGGGTGCCACATTCCTTGCAGACTTCTCCTGTTGGCTTATCCCACAGGGCAAAGTCGCAATCAGGGTACTTGCTGCATCCATAGAAGATTTTGCCTCGTTTGGTTGGCTTTGCCACGATATCTCCTTCCTTACATTTAGGGCAAGTGATACCAAGTGATTTTGGTTTATTCTTTTCCAGTGGTTCTGTGTGGCGACACTCAGGAAATTTGCTACAAGCATAGAACTTACCATATCTTCCAAAGCGTATGACCATGGAGGCTTGGCATTCAGGACACTTTTTATCTTCAACAACTTCTATTAAGTCTTTTTTTTGAACTTCTTCGTATTTTTTTTGAAGGTTTAAGCTAAAAGGACCATAGAATTCTTGCAGCATAGGAACCCATTCCTTTTTTCCTTGTGCGATTTCGTCCAAGCCTTCCTCCATGCTTGCGGTAAATCCAACATCTACAATATTTGGAAAGTGTTCTGTCATTATAGTATTTACAACCTGACCAAGTTCAGTTGGAGCAAGACGGCGCTTTTCATCTTTTACAATATATCCTCTGTCCTGGACAGTGGAAAGGGTTGGAGCATAGGTGGAGGGCCTTCCAATACCGTTTTCCTCTAAAGTTTTAATAAGTGAGGCTTCAGTATATCTTGCTGGAGGTTGGGTAAAGTGTTGCAAGGAAAGAAGTTCTTGCAGCGAAAGTACTTCTCCTTTTTTAAGTAAGGGGAGCTCTGCTTCTTCAAACTGTATAGGATAGACTTTTAAAAAACCATCAAACTTTAACATTTGGCCTGTTACGCGAAAAGTATAATTTACAGCGCTAATATCTATACTGGTTGCGTCCACCAGGGCAGGCGCCATTTGCGAAGCAAGAAATCTTTGCCATATTAATGTGTATAGTTTTGCTTTAGGACCCGTAAGCAAAAGAGCCTCTGGAGTCTTTTGAACATCTGTGGGACGAATTGCCTCGTGAGCTTCTTGAGCTCCTTTAGACTTGGTTTTGAAGGTTCTTTGAAATCCCGGCCAGTACTGTGCGCCATATGTTTTTTGAAGAAATGTCTTTGCGCCGCTCAAAGAGACCTGGGAAAGACTTACAGAGTCTGTTCGATGATAGGTAATAAGGCCCTGTTCATACAATTGTTGGGCCATTTGCATGGTGAGTTTTGCCGGAAAGTGCAGTCTTTGTCCTGAGGCTTGTTGCAGAGTAGAGGTGGTAAAAGGGGGAAGGGGATTTCGTTTTACTTCCTTTTGCTCAATTTGCGTCACCTTGTAGTCTGCTTCTTTGAGGTTCTTTATAATTTCATCTGCCTCTTTTTTATCTTTAATGCTTAATTTCTCTATGGCCTTGCCATTCTCTTTTTGTAAGAACCCTCGAAAGACTTTTTTATCTTTTATAAAATCAGCTTCAATACTCCAATATTCTTGTGCAATAAATTTGTTAATCTCTTCCTCTCGGTCAGCTATGAGACGCACCACAACAGACTGCACTCTTCCTGCACTTAAGCCTCGGGAAACCTTTTTCCATAAAAAAGGAGAGAGGTTGTATCCAACTAAGCGATCCAGAATTCTTCTTGCCTGCTGAGCTTCTACTTTATTATGATCAATGCTCCTTGGATTTTTGAGTGCCTCCTCAATTGCTGTTTTTGTGATTTCATGAAATACAATACGCTCTGGATTTTTTAAATCCAACAGCTCAGCTAAATGCCACGCAATTGCTTCACCTTCTCGGTCCTCATCAGTAGCTAAAATAACTTCGGTTGCTTTCTTAGCAGCGTTTTTTAAAGAGGTAGCAGTTTTTCTTGCTTTGGTAGGGATAACATATGTTGGTTCAAAATCTTTTTCCACGTCAATACCAAGCTTCCCCTTAGGAAGGTCTCGTATGTGTCCGTAAGAAGAAAGCACCTTGTACTCTTTCCCAAGAAACGATTCAATTGTTCTGCCCTTTGCAGGGCTTTCTACTACAATTAATTTCATGTATCTCTATTCTTCATCTTTTCAACCGCTTCAGCAAGCATTTGGCAATAGAGGTTTAATCCAACAATATTCACGTTACCAGATTGTTCTTTGCCCAAAATGTTTCCTGCTCCTCGAATTTCCATGTCTCGCAAGGCAATCTTGTATCCAGAACCAAGTTCGCTGGATTCTTGCAGGGCTTGTAATCTAAGTTGTGCTTTAGTTTGAACATTGGAACCATGAAGGAACCAGGCAAAGGATTTGATATGCGATCTTCCAATGCGTCCCCTAATTTGGTAAGCCTGCGCAAGTCCCAACTTTGTTGCATCTTCTACAATTAAAGTATTTACATTGGGAAGGTCTAGCCCGTTTTCAATAATAGTAGTTGCAACCAAGATATCGTAATGCTTTTTTTCAAATTCGTCCATAACGCGTATAAGTTCTTTTTCGCCAAGGCGTCCATGAATAATTACTATCTTTGCTTTGGGTATGAGCTTTTCCAACCTATTTTTTACCATGGCAATGGTTCCAATTCTATTGTGCAGATAATACACCTGCCCTTTTCTTTTTAATTCCTGTTCTATTGCTTCTTTAATAACCTTGTCATTTCTTTTACAAACAACCAAAGAGACCGGGAATCTTCCTTCGGGGGGAGTTTGCACCATGCTCATACCCTTTAAAGAAGAAAGGGACATGTATAGGGTGCGGGGAATTGGAGTTGCAGAAAGGGAAAGCATATCCAAGGAAGTTCTTAGTTGCCTGAGTTTTTCTTTTTGTTTTACGCCAAATCTTTGCTCATCATCAATTACCAGGAATCCGAGCTTGTGAAACTCAATATCGTTAGACAAGAGACGATGGGTTCCAATAATAATATCTGTTTTTCCTTCTTTGATATATTTCAGGATCTTGTCTTGTTCTTTTTTTGTTTGTAAACGAGATAAGAGGACTATATTAATAGGGAGTCCCTTAAGGCGCTTTCTGAAGTTTGAAAAATGCTGGTAAGCCAAAATTGTAGTGGGAGCAAGGAGAGCAGCTTGATATCCTTGTTCTGTTGCGCGTACCATGGACCGCAAAGCAATTTCTGTTTTTCCAAATCCTACATCGCCCACTACGATTCTGTCCATGGGCTCTTCTTTTAAGAAGTCGTTTTCAATGTCTTTTAATGCTTGAAGTTGGTCCGGTGTTTCCTCAAAGGGAAAGCTTTCTTGAACGCTAAAGGAAAGTTCTTCTGGAGGGTTGTAGGGAGGACGCAAAGAAACTTCTCTTTGGGCATATAAGGCAAGAAGTTCTTTTGCGAGCTTCTCTACCTCATTCTTGATTCTTCGCTTGGTTTTTACCCAAAAAGGAGAACCTAAGCGAGAAACCTTAGGTTGCATAAAGCCAACATAGTGCGAGAGTTTTTTTTCCAATCCCTTGGGCAAAAAGAGTTTGTCTCCTGCTAAATATTCCAAAACATAGTAGGATTGCCCATGCATTTCGCTCATGCCTGTAAACTTTGCTATCCCATGGTCCAGGTGCACCACATACTCATCTTGCTTAAGTCCTGTGATATCAGAAAATACTTTTTGAGAGGAAAGTCGCTTTTTTAAAACTGTGCGAGAAGATTCTTCCTGTGTGGTAATATTAAGTTCTTCAAGGCTTTCAATCTTATTTCCTATAAACTCAATTCTAAGAGCATTTTTTTTGTTTAAAGGAAAAACCTCAATCATTCCCCCTTGGTGCGAGAATTCTCCCGGATCTCTTATCTCAAATACTTTTTCATATCCAAGCTCGTCTAGCTTACGCAGAAGCTCTGTTAAAGAGAAGGATTGTCCTTGCTCTAAAAAAAGTGTGTGTTCTTGGAAAAAAAGCTGACCTTTCCTTGCTTGAAGAATCTTTGTGAAGTTTTCTTCAAACCAAAGCCACCCCTTTTCCAAAAAGTAGGGGGTGATTCCCACAATCAATATTCTATCCATCTGAGTTGACAATCCCATCCAAACCTAGTTTAATGGTAAAATTAGTAAAGTCAATGAAATCCTTGAAAAATTAAGAGAAGAAGGAGGAATGACATGGACAATCAAGTAATTGTTCTTAGCGGCT
The DNA here is from genome assembly GCA_913054235.1 of uncultured bacterium. Classification (GTDB taxonomy): domain Bacteria; phylum Patescibacteriota; class Minisyncoccia; order Minisyncoccales; family UBA10102; genus 01-FULL-49-22b. Next base: position 54,367 of record CAJXJI010000001.1, on the reverse strand, counting down.
CTAGTCCTTTTCGTTTGAGTCGGGCATTCTTCCATATTTCCTTAATTGCGAGGGCGGCATGGGGAGTACAGGAAGAATATTTCTATGTTTGGCCAGAAGAAAGCAATATGGAGAGGATAGGGTATTTTAGTCGCGCATTTCAGTTGGTGGAAATAAAGGCAACAGGAAATACAAAAGAAAAGGGAGATTCTGGGGCAGCACAAGAGCTTTCTTGGTTGTCCCTTAGAGAGTACGAAGAGAAAATTGCGACTAGAGAACAGGAGGAAGAGTTAAGGGAAGAGCGAGAAAAAAGGGAAAAGCTTTTTGCTTCTGATAGATATGGACCTTCCAAGAGGGGAGATTCAAGAAAAACAAGGCAAACTGGTAGACCTCCTGATGCTGAATTTTTAAGCTCACTTCAAGAATTGGGGGTAGATGAGACTGCTAAAAAATATGGGAGGCAGCCCTCAACAATTGTAAATGTTTGGGTGGGGGCAGTAGAAGGGGCAGGTGATGTTCTGAGGAATCTTTCTCCAAAAAAAAGGGGAACATTCAGAGTCAAAAAGAAGGTTTAGGCACTTAGCCTGAAACCTAAAAACCGGGATCAAATGATCCCGGTTTTATTATTTCACCAATAAAAGAAGATTTTGCATTGCATCAGCAATGCTAGGTGTGAGAAGTTTTGTTTCTGTTGATGAAAAAGACTTTAAGACAAATTTTTCTATATTATCTGGCTTTCCTTTTGTTGGCCGAATACCTATCCTTATCCTGGTGAAATTCTTTGTTCCCAGAGACTGGATAATGGAATCAATTCCTTTGTGTCCTGCTGATCCTCTATTCTCAGAAACTTTTATGCTCCCCAAGGGAATATCAATATCGTCGTGTACGACGATGAGCGTGGGTTTTGCTTTGGCAAAAGACTTTACTGCTTTGCCAGAATTATTCATAAAGGTTTGGGGCTTTGCCAAGAGTACCTTGGTTTCATTCACAATGCCCTCTGAAACAAGAGAAGTATGTTTTTTAGATAAAGTAAATTCCGGGAAACTATATCTCTTTTGTAATTCATCTATCATTAAAAAACCAACATTATGTCTGGTTTTTATATAACTCTTTCCTGGGTTTCCAAGTCCTACAATAAGATACATTACATATAATATAGCATCATTTTAAAGATGTGCTTAGGGACTGCTTTATGGAGAAAAAGAGCACTTGAATTTGTGATAATAATGGAGTATAATGAGACAATTATGAAAGGACTCCTCCAATTTATTCTTGAGGTAGGCAAGGTAGTTGTCATTGCTTTAGTTATAGTAGTACCTCTTCGGGTTTTTGTGTTCCAGCCTTTTTTGGTTAGAGGAGATTCTATGGAACCAAATTACCATACAGGGGACTACCTTATTGTAGATCAGCTTTCCTATCGTTTTCGTTCTCCCGAGCGAGGTGAAGTCATTGTATTGAAGTTTCCGCTTGATTCCTCTCAACGCTTTATTAAAAGAATCGTAGGATTGCCAGGGGAAACCGTAGAAGTGAAAGATGGTAAAGTGGTAGTGTATGGAGAGAAAGAAGAGAATGGAAGAGATGCCATTGTGTTGGATGAATCAATATATCTTCCTCTTAGTCTTCAAACTCCAGGCGATGTTCGCATTGATTTAAAAGAAGAAGAATATTTTGTTTTGGGAGATAATAGGTCTTTTTCTTCAGATTCGCGCAAATGGGGAATCTTGGAAGAAGATTTGATTGTAGGGAGAGTATTTTTAAGTGTCTTTTCTCTTGAAGCTTTTGCAAAAGAAATTATTCCAACTAAATAATATGGCAAAAAGACCAAAATTTCAGCGTCCAACTGGTATGAAAGATATCCTGCCAGAGGAGCAACCATACTTTGAGAAAATCTACCGCACGGTAGACGACATAGCAAGGTTTTATGGTTTTGGGAAAATAGATACTCCTATGGTGGAGGATTCAGAATTGTACGAAAGAGGTACCGGACAGTCCACCGATATTGTGGAAAAACAAATGTATACCATAAAAACTAAAGGAGGAGATGTCTTGGCAATGCGTCCTGAGTTTACTCCAGGAATTGTTCGGGCGTTTAATGAAAATGGTATGCTTAATCTCCCTCAACCAGTAAAGCTCTATACGTATGGACCTTTGTTTCGCTATGAACATCCTCAAGCAGGAAGGTTTAGACAATTTAACCAGGTGGACTTTGAAGTATTTGGGGAGGAGAGTGCTGCTATTGATGCCCAGATTATTCAGATCTTCTATGCGTTTTTAAGGGACTTGAAATTTAGCCATCTCATTATTGAGGTAAACTCTATTGGAGATGCTCAGTGTCGCCCTTATTATAAAAAGGTGCTGGTAAACTACTTACGTCCTCGTCAGAATTCTCTTTGTGCTGATTGTAGGAGAAGAATACGAGAAAACCCTCTTCGTGTATTGGATTGTAAGGAAGAGAAGTGTCAAAGAGTGAAAGCTCAAGCTCCGCAATTCTTAGATCACTTGTGTGATAGTTGCAAGACGCACTTTAAGTCTCTGTTGGAATTTTTGGATGAAATTGATCTTCCTTATCACCTGGACCCTTATTTGGTTCGTGGATTGGACTATTATACAAAGACTGTGTTTGAGATTTTTTCTGAAAGCACGGTAGAGCAAAAAGAAGGAGAAGAAACAGTCACCAGAAGCGCTTTGGTAGGAGGAGGAAGGTATGATAATTTAGTAAGGCTATTGGGAGGAAAAGATGTTCCTGCTATGGGGGGAGCAGCGGGTGTTGAGCGCATTGTTGCTTTAATGAAAGAAAAAGGATTTCTTGGAGCAGAGATTCCTGTCCCCAAGGTATTTTTGGCTCAACTTGGAGATTTGCCAAAGAAAAAGAGCTTAAAGCTTTTGGAGGAATTACGCAGGGCAAAGATTTCCATTACAGAATCTTTGGGACGGGATTCATTGCGAACGCAATTAGCCAGAGCAGATAAACTGGAAGTAGAATATACATTAATTCTAGGGCAGCGAGAAATGTTGGATGAAACCATTGTTATTCGTAAAATGGATACAGGGGAGCAGGCAATAGTAAAAATGGATAAGGTTGTAGAGGAGTTAAGGAAGCGTTTGAAGAAGTAGTCACATGGAAGATTGCTTGTTTTGTAAGATAGCAAAAAAAGAGGTATCCTCTGATATTGTATATGAAGATGACACATTTGTTGTGTTTAACGATATTAATCCTCAAGCTCCGCTACATCTTTTAATTATTCCAAGAAAACATATTCATTCCATTGACCATGTTGAAAAGGAAGACAAAGAATTAATGGGTAGTTTAATACTAACTGCGCAAAAGGTCGCACGTCAGCATAATCTTGCTGGATATAAGCTTCACTTTAATGTTGGCAAGGAAGGGGGACAGGTTGTAGACCACATCCACCTTCACTTATTGGCAGACAAGAAATCATGAAAAAACCTAAGTTTGAAATTGTAAGAAAAGAAAGGGAAACTAATCAAGCCCTTATTCGTCGTTTTACCAAGCGCTTACGGGATAGTGGTATTTTGATTAACGCAAAGAAATCTCAATTTAAAAAACGCCCAAAATCAGTTCAGATGAGAAAGAAGGCGGTACTGCGCAAAATAGAAACGCGAGCAATATATGAGAAAAAACAAAAGCTCGGACAAATATAATACATTATTTGATTTATTAAAATGTCTCTAAAAGACAAAGTACAAGAGGACCTTAAAGTATCGCTTAAAGCAAGAGATGAGGTTCGCTCTTTAACATTACGGATGTTACTTGCTGCCATAATGAACAAAGAGAAAGAAGGCAAAGAGGTTACAGAAGAGCAGTTTTTAGATGTGGTTTTATTTGAGGCAAAAAAGCGCAGGGAGGCAAAAGAAGCTTTTATAAAAGGAGAAAGGCCAGAGCTTGCACAAAAAGAACAAGCAGAGCTTGAAGTTTTGCTTCCTTATCTTCCTTCACAATTAACAGAGGAGGAGATTAAAGACTTGGCCGTAAAAGCCATTGAAAAGACTGGTGCTACAGATCAAAAAGATATGGGTAAGGTCATGGGAGAGCTAGCCCCACAGGTGAAAGGAAAGGCAGACGGAGCTTTAGTAGCAAAAACCGTGCAAGAGCTCTTGGCAGCTTAATTGGTATAATATAATGGAGCCTAGATTTTTAAATAAAGAGGCATGGAAAGGCGTTGCCATAGCAATTATTGCAGTTGTTATAGGGCAGCTTGTACTTGCATGGCAGTATTATCGCTTAGAGGAAAAACGTTTACCTTTAATTGAGAAGCAGTTACTTGAGCAAAGAGAAGAGATAGAAAGGAAGTCTGCAAAAGAAACTATTGTTTCTTTTCTTGATGCTTTGGAACAAGGAAATTCAAAACTTGCTCTTCGTTTTCTTACAGAAAATGCAGTGGTACAAGAGGAAGAAGGCGCATTTTCTCTAACAGAGCGTATCTTGGGACATAGAATTATACAGTTAGATCAGGTAGGTGTAAGTGAGTTTCGAGCACAGGTAGAGATTGAGAATGAAGACTTGCTTCCGCAGGTTCGATTGATGCGTATTCTTAAAATACTTGATACTTACTATATTGATTCTATAAAGATCGCAGGCTAATTGTAGTATAGAAATGACAAACCCCAACAGATTGGAGTCTGTCGGGGTTTTTGGTTGTAGCGAGATTGATTGAGATCATTGTCTTGGGGGCCGGATGTTCTCGTCAGAGACATGCACGATGATGCGTGTTCCATCTCTGAATAGACCCTTAGACTCTTCTTCTCTTGAAATTACGAACGTGAGACGATTGTCTTCTGCGGAAGTCCCGCTTTGATCGTTCACGAATAGGAATTTGATTCTTGCGGGGACCGGGATTCTCCCTCCTTGATTGATTCCGTCGTCCTCGTATAACCAGACTGGGAAGCCCTTCTCAAGAAGGAGATTGAGGCGTTGGTCTGTAATATTGGGGGAGAATAAGGGAATTGCGCTCATTAGCAGCGCAGCCACCAAAAGTAAACCAGCTAGTACTTTAGTAATTTTATTCAAGGTATGTCTCCAAGCTATATTTTTTCCCTATGAGAATTGGGAATATTATTAATATAACATAATTTAATAATTTTGTCAATACTTAGATTAATTCCTTTCTTGTCAAAAAGGTATTACAATAAGATGAATATAATGATTGAAATACAAAATCTCACAAAAAAGAAGGTACCTGTTAGCGCACTCAAGCTTTTGGCAGAACGTGTTCTTAAAAAGGAAAAACCAAGGAGCATGGATGTCTCAGTAGTTATAGTAAGTCCTCAAAAAATGCGTAAGCTTAATAAAGCATATAGAGATAAGGATAAGGCAACTAACGTGCTTGCCTTTCCTGGTGCCAAAGAAGCTTTAGGAGAGATTGTTCTGTGCCCTTCTGTGATTGCCAAAGATGCGCTAGAATATAAGATATCCTTTAAGAGGGCTATTTCTTGGATGTTTGTACATGGTCTTTTGCATCTTTTAGGATATGACCATGAAACTTCAAAAAATGAAAAGATAATGACTCAAAAAGAAAAGAAATATCTTATATGAAACAACGTATCCTTGTTGCATTAGACATTGGAACAAACTCTTTAAAGATGGCAATAGCTAAGATTAAAGAAGACGGAGGTTTGGAGATTTTGGGTGTGGTTGAAGAACCTAGTTCCGGAGTTCGAAAGAGCGTGGTGGTACGTCCAGAGGAAACAGCAAAACGCATTGCATCTTTGGTGCGCAAAGCAGAGCAGATGACATCTGTCCACATTAAAGAGGTGATAGTTTCTTTGGGAGGAAGCAGGCTTTTTGCGGTTTCTTCCCATGGATTGGTTGCGGTATCTCGGGCCGATGGCGATATTTCAAAAGAGGATGTGGATAGAGTTCTGCAAGCTGCGCAGACTTTTTCTTTATCTCAAAATCAGGAAATATTGGAGGCTTACCCTACTCAGTATGTAGTAGATGGAGAGGAAGGTATTCGAGAGCCTATTGGCATGAAAGCAGTGCGCTTGGAAACAGATGTTATTGCAGTGTGTTTGTTTTCTCCTGATTTAAAAAACCTGACTGCCGCTGTACTAGAAGCAAATCTTGAGATTGCAGGAGTGGTGCCAAGTCCTCTGGCAGCGGCTTATGGAATGCTTAGTGCTCAAGAAAAAGAAATGGGTGTAGCTGTAGTAGAGTTGGGAGCTGGAACCACATCGCTTGCGGTGTTTGAAGAGGAAGATTTAAAGCATATTGCTATTCTTCCCGTGGGAGCAGAAAACATTACTCACGATATTGCTATTGGTTTGCGGATTGAGCATGACTTAGCAGAGCGTATTAAAACCGAATTTGGAACATGTCTTGGCTCCAAAGGAAAGCGCATGGAAAAGATTGAGCTTGCCAATGGAGAAACCTTTACTTTTTCTTCAAAGTTTGTAGGCCACATTATTGAGGAGCGAGTAAAAGAAATCTTTCAACTTTTAAATAAAGAACTAAAGAAATTAGGCAAGCAAGGTCAATTGCCAGGAGGTGTGGTAATATGTGGTGGAGGAGCAAAATTGCCAAAAATAGCGGAATTTGCCAAAAAAGAGCTAAAGCTTCCTGTAAAAATAGGGAGCGCAAAAGGTTTGATTACACTCCAAGAGGACCCTGCATTTCTGGGGGTTCTTGGTCTTCTGGTAGGTAATTTGCAAGATGAAGAATCAACAAGTGTAACGCAAAAATCTTCTCGCACAGCAGGATTTTTAAAGAAATTATTAAAGTCTTTTATTCCTTAAGATTAGATGAATCCAAAAACAGTAATTAAAGTGTTTGGAATAGGAGGAGGTGGGAGTAATGCGGTGGATCGCATGGTACAGGCCAAGATTAAAGGTGTTGATCTTGTTGCGATTAATACAGATGCACAAGACTTAAAAAAAATCAGGGCACATCATAAGATTCGTATTGGCAAAGAAAGTACTAAGGGACTAGGAGCTGGCATGAACCCGGAGTTAGGAAAGAAGGCTGCTTTGGAAAGTAAAGAAGAGTTGGTGGAGGCACTTAGTGGAGCTGATATGGTGTTTTTGGCAGCAGGTTTGGGAGGAGGAACAGGAGGAGGAGCCATTATCCCCATAGCTGAAATGGCACGAGCACAAAAGATTTTGACTGTTGCGGTAGTAACCAAACCTTTCTCGTTTGAAGGAAACTGGAGAAATAGATTAGCAGACAAGGCTTTACAAGAGCTTCAAGGCAAGGTAGATACTCTTTTGGTTATTGAAAATGACCAGATTTTGGAATTAGCATCCAAAGACACTACCGTACTCTCTGCTTTTTGGCAGGCAGATGAAATCTTGCGTCAGGCGGTACAAGGTATTTCTGACCTTATTATGGTTCCTGGAATTATCAACGTGGACTTTGCGGATGTAAGAAGTATTATGAGTTCAGCTGGGCAGGCAGTATTTGGAGTAGGAAAGGCAAAAGGAGAGCAGCGTATTGAACAGGCCCTGGAGACAGCGCTTCACTCACCTTTGCTCAATATGTCTATTCAGGGAGCTCAGGGAGTGCTTTTTAACGTGGCGGGAGGAGATGATCTTTCGCTCTCTGAGGTAAATGAGGCAGCGCAAAAGATTAAAGAAAAGGTTGCGCAAGATGCCTCCATAATTTTTGGCGCTGTGTACGATAAAGGGCTTAAAGCAGGAGAGGTAAAGATTACCCTTATTGCCACAGGCTTTAAAAAAGGAATGTTTTCTTGATGCTGTTTTCTCAAGTCGTATTTGGCAGCATTCTGGCCTTTGGAGCCGGAATTTTTTTTGCCTCATTTTTTTCATCCTCATATTTTCTAATTTCCTTTCTTTTGTTTTTGTCTTCCCCGTGGGACTTCTTTTTTCATATCTCTCTTTTATTATCACAATGTTTTCTAATTTTCCTTTTGCAGCAAGCAATGTTGAGGGATTTTCTGCATGGATACTGCTTCCCTTATTGGTGCCAGCTTCTTTTTTTGCATGGAGGTTCCAAAAGAAAAAGCGATTTTTATTTCGTGAAGAAACAATGATACTATAGATGTATGAAAAAAGCATGGGTTGTTGCGGTGGACATGGGATACGGACATCAGCGTCCCGCTTTTGCATTGAGGCATATTGCATTTCGAGGAAAGGTAATCAGCGCAAATGACTATCCTGGTATTCCAGAGCTTGATCAAACGCTGTGGCGGGAAACCCGAAGAGTGTATGAGTTTATTTCAAAGTTTAAGAAAGTACCGGTTTTAGGAGACTTGGCGTTCTCCTTAATGGATAAGGTGCAAGAGATAAAGCCGTTTTATCCAAAGGAGCGTCCCTTGGAACCTCCAGGACTTCAACTCAGAACCATTTATGGGTTAATAGAGAAAAAACAATGGGGAAGACATTTAATGGAAAGATTGGATGAAGATCCAATTCCCATGATTTGTACATTTCCGGTTCCAGGGTTTATGGCAGAGCACTGGAAATACAGAGGAGATATTTATCTTTTGGTAACCGATAGTGATGCTGCTCGCGCTTGGGTCCCCTTCTTTCCCAAAGAGAGCAAGATTCAATACCTAGCTCCCAGTGAACTGGTTGCAGAACGTCTTTTGCAATATGGAATTACAAAAGAAAAGATTACTTTAACTGGATTCCCGTTACCAGAGGAGTTTACAAACAAGGAAGGATTTTCACAGACCAAAGAAGACTTGAGGAGAAGGTTGGTGCGCTTGGATCAAAAGAGTAAATATCGCACAAAATATGCCGATGTTGTGAGAGCATATCTTGGTTCGGTGCCAAGGTATCATGATGGAGCTGTTGTTATTACATTTGCTGTGGGTGGAGCGGGGGCGCAGCAAGCCTTAGGTAAACAAATAATTCAATATTTAGCTCCACTCATAAAAGAAGGGAAAGTTAAATTGTGCATGGTGGCAGCTACTCATAAGGATGCTGCTATAGGATTTAGTAAAACAGCAATAGAGAATGGGTTGTCTGAAAAAGAGGTTGAGGTGGTCTTTTGTAAAACCAAGGATGAATATTTTAAAAGATTTACTGAAGTTTTGCGAAAGACAGATATTTTATGGACCAAGCCTTCTGAACTTTGCTTCTATGCTGCTCTCGGCATCCCTTTACTTTTAAGTCCTCCTATAGGGTCCCAAGAGGTGCAGAATCAAAAATGGCTGACTCGTTTGGGATCTGCTATACCACAACTTAAAGTGGAGTATGCCGGAGAATGGATTGTAGACTTTTTAAACCAAGGATTGTTTGCAGAGGCTGCCATGCAAGGGTTTGTGGAAATGGAGCGCAATGGAGCAGCGAACATTGCAAATGTTATAGAATCAAATGGCGATTAAATGAAATTAAAGATGATGTATGTTTTATAAGAATCGCCAAAAAGGCGGTTTTTTGGTAGAGTGATGATATGTTCAGACGCAGAAGATTGTTTTTTATTATCTTAAGTGTGCTTTTTTCTGCTGTATTTGCGTTTTTATTTATAGGAGAAGCAAAAGAGGCAGAGAACATTACTTGGGGAGTTAATTTCTCTCAAAAACAGGCAACATACTTAAATCCAGACTGGAAGGAAACGTATGGAGCATTGCTTGAAGACTTGAATGTTAAAAATCTAAAGATTGCTGCTCATTGGGATATTTTGGAGCCAAAGAACCAGGAGTTTTTCTTTAAAGACCTAGATTGGCAATTAAATGAGGCAGAGCGCGTGGGAGCTAAGATACTCTTGGCAATAGGTATGAAAACTCCAAGGTGGCCTGAGTGCCATATTCCAGAGTGGGCAAACACTTTCACAAAAGAGGAGTTACGAGAGGAGATATTAGAAATGCTTGAAACAGTGGTTTTAAGGTATAAGGATCATGAAGCTCTCTTTGCTTGGCAGGTTGAAAATGAGCCCTTGTTCCCCTTTGGCAAATGTCCTTGGCGCGACTTTTCATTCTTGCAAAATGAGGTTAATTTGGTACAATCGTTGGATTCAGAGCACGAGGTCTTTGTCTCAGATTCAGGAGAATTATCACTGTGGATGAATGCAGCGCGCCTCGGAGATAAGGTGGCAGTTACTTTGTATAAAAGGATATGGTCAAAAGAGTTGCATACCTTTCTTACTACTCCTTTCCCCCCGATTTCATATCAAAGAAAGGCATGGCTCATAGAAAAGCTTTTTGGTAAAGAGGTGATAGTAGGAGAGCTGCAGGCAGAACCTTGGGTTAAAGAAGAGTTGGAAAATTCTACATTTAAAGAACAGGAAAAGACTATGAGTCTCACGCAGTTACAAAAGAATATTGCCTTTGCAAAAAATACTGGCTTAGATACTTTTTATTTGTGGGGCGCTGAATGGTGGTATCAAATGAAGAAGATTCATGGAAGAGAAGAGTTTTGGCAAGAAGCAAAGAAACTTTTTAAAACTGCAAATGAAAATCCCAATTTTTGATTCCCTCGTGCATTATTATGGGAGAACATGGTGGGCTCCCATAGTGTTAAACGACATTGGCCCGTTTCTTAAAACAGGAGAACGTGTTTTGGATATTGGCGCAGGAGGTGGATGGTCAGGGGAGCTTATCTCAGAAAAAAAGGGAGTCAAAATACAGCTTTTGGATGTGGAGGATTTTAACCGAACCAAACTTCCCCTGATGCTGTATAATGGGGAGAAGATTCCGTTTGAAGATAACTCTTTTGATAATTCCTTACTACTTTTTGTACTTCATCATTGCAAAGAACCTCTTCGGGTATTAAAAGAAGCAATTCGAGTGACGAAAAAGCGTGTTATTATTCACGAAGATACATATAGTTCTCCTTTTGGCCGGATACTTGTAAGCATTAACGATTTTATCTCAAACTCTCCTTTTTTTCTTACTAATCCTTTAAAAATGAATATGCCGTATAATTATCGCAGGGTTGCAGATTGGGAAAGAGTATTTCAAGATCTTGGGCTGCGCGTTGTATCAAAGAGAGAAACAACGCACTTTATGACAAAACATGTTCTCTTTGTATTGGAAAAATGATTAGCGTTATTATCCCAACACTTAACGAAGAAGAGTATCTTCCTGTTGCATTGCGCGCCGTTAAAAAACAGGGGATAAAAGATATTGAAATTATTGTGGCAGATGCTGGTTCAAAAGATGGAACAGTACAGATTGCAAAATCTTTTGGGTGCAAGGTTGTGAAAGGAGGTATGCCAGGGCGCGGACGAAATGAGGGCGCAAAGATTGCAAAGGGAGACATTCTTGTATTTTTGGATGCTGATGCTAATCTTCCCCGTAATTTTTTGAAAGGTTTTCTTAAAGAGTTTGAACGACGTCGCTTAGATGTAGCAGGCTGCTTAATGAAAATTCCGAACAAAAAACGTATCTATCGTGTGTTTGAAAGATTGTATAAGCTATATTTTAAGAGCACGGAAAAATTCTATCCTCATGCCACCAATTGTATTGTGGTAAAGAAATGGCTCCATGAAGAGATAAAAGGCTTTGACGAAACAATCAAGCTTGGCGAAGATTTTAAATATATTCAGGAAGCATCAAAGAAAGGGAAGTTTGGGTTTTTAACAAATGTATGGTTCCATATTTCTCCAAGAAGAGCGGAACAAGATATGGCAAAAATTATTACCCAATACTTTTTGGCTGAGGCATATATGACTTTTATTGGTCCCATTCGAACGGATATGTTTAAGTATCGCTTTAATCATATTCCCAAAGGATGGAAAGCAAAAAAGAAATCATGAGAAAGAGATTTATTTATTTAGATTACGCAGCTTCTACTCCACAAGACGCAAAGGTACAAAAAGTAATGCTGCCGTTTTTTGCACGTGAGTTTGGGAATCCTTCTTCGGTCCATCAAGTAGGACAGCGTGCAAAAGCCGCAGTGGAAGGAGCTCGCGAGCAAGTTGCAAAGTTCCTTTCTTGCTTCGCAAACGAGGTAGTATTTACGGCGGGAGCTACCGAGGCAAATAATATTGCGATTCAAGGAGTTATCAAACAGAGCTCTTTTACAAAGCCTCATGTTATTACGTGCGTAATAGAGCATGAGTCGCTCCTAGCTCCCATTGAAGCATTAGAAAAGAAAGGAGTAATTGAAGCTACCTATATTAAGGTTGGAAAAGAGGGAGTTGTAAATCTAAAAGACATAGAAAAATCACTTCAAAAAAATACTATTCTTGTATCTATCCAATATGCAAATAGCGAGATAGGCACCATTCAGCCAATAGCAGAAATAGGGAAAATGCTCAGGAAGTACAAGAAGGAAGATGCAAAGCGTCAGGTAGTATTTCACAGCGATGCTGTGCAGGCTGCATTATATCTTGATTGTAATGTAGAAAAACTTGGGGTGGATCTTTTGACCTTAAGTTCACATAAAATATATGGCCCAAAAGGAGCTGGAGTGTTGTATATAAGGAAGGGAAGCGCAATTGAGCCTCTGTTTCTTGGAGGAGGGCAAGAACAAGATATGAGGCCTGGCACAGAAAATGTAGCTGGCATTGTTGGCATGGGAGAGGCAATAGGAGAGATTCAAAATCCAAAGACTAAAGTGCAAAACATCAGGATACGGCAGTTGCGAGACATGTTTATAAAGATTATCCAGCAGAGAATTTCTACCGCAGAAGTAACAGGTTCATTGCTAAAGCGATTGCCAAATAATGTACATATTCGCTTTAAAGGAGTTGAGGGAAAGGATGTTGTTTTATTGCTTGACCAAAAAGGGATTGCGATTTCTGCTGGTTCAGCATGTTCTGAAAGATCTCAGGAACCCTCCCATGTGCTTTTGAGCATGGGATACACAAAAACAGAAGCTTCTTGTGCTGTGCGTATAACTTTAGGAAAGCATACAAAAAAAGAGGAAGTAGAAAAGACCGTGAAGGTTCTTGAAAAGGTGATTGAACAGCTCAGGATAAAGAAGTAAAATAGAAAGTGTAATATGGCACTTAATGAACTACCTCCAACAGAACCAAAAAGGATTTTTAAGCAAGATAAAAATCCCTTGCAAAAACTTGCAAAAAAACTTGGGCAAAGTGAGTTGATTTCTCTCTTGGTTTTGGTGGTTGCGATTTCTTCGTTCTCTGGTTTCACCGCAGGAGCAGTGGTTGGAGGAGTTCTATACCAACAAGTCTCAACACTGCTAACGCAGGTTGGGTTTGAATTGCCAGAAAGGACTATACAAGAAAGAGTGATAGAAAAAGAATATATTCCCCAGACCACGCAGGAGCAAAAGATTATTAATGTTGTAGAAAGTGTTTCTCCTGCCGTGGTAAGTATTATCATTACCAAGGATGTTCCAATTATAGAGCAATTTTTTGTTGACCCTTTTGAAGGTTTCTTTGGTGGACGTTCTCGATTTCAGATTCCACAATTTCGCCAGCAGGGGATAGAGAGACGTGAGGTAGGAGGTGGGTCGGGATTCATTGTTTCTCCAGACGGACTCATTATTACCAATAAGCATGTGGTGTTGGATGATGAAGCAGAGTATACGGTTTTTACCACAGATGGTAATTCCTTTACTGCTCGCGTGCTGGCAAAAGATCCTTTGCAGGATTTGGCGGTCTTAAAGATTGATCAGGAAAGTATTATTGATGCTGATGGGAATCTTACGAGAGTGCCTTTTGTATCAGTGGTCTTAGGTGACTCTGATATTCTTAAAATTGGGCAGACTGTAATTACCATTGGAAATGCATTAGCTGAGTTTCGTAATACGGTTTCCGTAGGAGTTATTTCTGGGTTGGGGCGTACTATCACTGCTTCGGGCTCTGGAAATTTTGTTGAAACCATAGAAAATGTGATCCAAACTGATGCTGCTATTAATAAAGGTAATTCAGGGGGCCCTTTGTTGAATCTGGCTGGGGAAGTTATTGGTATTAATACTGCAACTGTGCTGGATGCCCAAAATATTGGTTTTGCAATTCCTGTGAACAGAGCAGCGCGTGATATTAAACAGGTAATGGAATTGGGCAAGATAGTGTATCCTTTCTTGGGTGTGCGCTATGTTGAAATAATAGAGGCAGTGGCGCAAGAAGAAAACTTATCGGTCACGCACGGAGTATGGATTAAATCCGGCCCCGATGGGAAGGCTGCTGTTGTCCCAGGGTCAGCTGCAGAGGCAGCAGGAATTGTTGCAGGAGACATTATCTTGGAAATAAATGGGGAGCGTATTGACAAAGAGAACTCTTTGGCAAATATTCTCCAACAGTATAATCCTGACGAGGAGGTTGTGCTCAAAGTGCTTCGTGATAGTGAGGAACACATCTTTAGTGTGAAGTTGGACGAGCGCTCAGAATAGGTTGCTTTATGTTCTTTTTTGTGGTATTTTAAGTATATTCTATGAATTCAGGAAACTTTACCCATAAGGCACAAGAAGCCTTGTTTCAAGCACAAAATCTTGCTCAGGAGCGAGGACAGCAACAGGTGGATGCGTTGCACTTGCTTTTTGCATTACTTGGACAAGAAGAGAGCGTGGTATTAACATTATTGCAAAAGATTGGAGCAGATATTGATGGCCTAAAGCGTAAGACAGAGACAGCTTTAGGACGTCTTCCTGTGGTATCTGGAGCGAATCCTCTTGGTCAGTTTTATCTTACTCAAGACCTAGCAAAGGTAATGGAACGTGCTCGCCAGGAGGCTTCTAAAATGGGAGACGAGTATGTTTCAGTAGAACATTTATTTTTAGGATTGCTGGATACAAACTCTAAAGCAAAAGAAATCTTGGAACGTACGAGTTTTCTTAAACCCAGTGCTGGAGGACCAGAGGCGGTGGAGTTTGGTAGTTTAAATTACGAAATGGCTTTAAAAATCTTAGCTCAGATAAGAGGGGGTGTTCGCATTACAGACCCTGCGCCAGAGAGCAAGTATCAGGTTATAGAAAAGTATGCACGAAATCTTACCCGTTTAGCTGAGCAAGGGAAGCTTGATCCTGTTATTGGAAGGGAAGATGAGATTCGAAGATTAATGCAAGTGTTGTCTCGGAGAACAAAGAACAACCCTGTCCTTATTGGAGAGGCTGGTGTTGGAAAAACTGCGGTAGTGGAAGGATTGGCACAAAAAATTATAAAAGGAGATGTCCCAGAATCTTTAAAAGAAAAAGAAATTATTGCTTTGGATATTGGAGCTTTGGTAGCAGGTACCAAATACCGAGGTGAATTTGAAGATCGTATTAAGGCGCTTTTAAAAGAGATTGAAAGAGCAGCAGGAAAATACCTCTTGTTTATTGACGAGCTGCATACGCTGGTGGGAGCTGGGGCGGCTGAAGGAGCCATTGATGCCTCCAATCTCTTAAAGCCAGCTTTGGCGCGCGGAGAACTAAGAGCAATTGGAGCTACAACGCTCAAGGAATATCAAAAATATATTGAGAAAGACCCTGCTTTAGAGCGCAGGTTCCAACCTATCTTGGTAGTAGAACCCAGCATTGAAGATGCTATTTCAATCTTGCGGGGAATTAAAGAAAAATATGAACTGCATCATGGAGTAAAGATTAAAGATTCTGCACTTGTGTCTGCAGCAAACTTGGCAGCAAGATATATTTCAGATAGATTCTTGCCAGACAAGGCTGTCGATTTAATGGACGAGGCAATGTCTTCTTTGCGCTTGGAAATGGAATCTGAACCCGCCGAACTTGATTCTTTAAAGCGGCAGATTCAAAAACTTGAGATTGAACAAGCTGCGTTTAAAGCAGAGGGAGTTGAAGAAAAAAAGGTAAAAGCAAATTCCAGAGCTTTGGCTGATTTGCGGGAAAAAGCAAAAGCAATTGAGTCAAAGTGGAGATCAGAAAAAGATGTTATTGATACCATAAAAGATATTAAGAAGGATTTGGAAGATGCAAGGTTTCAGGTGGAGCGAGAGCAGGCATCAGGGGATTCGCAAAAGGCAGCTGAGATAAAATATGCAACAATCCCGGACTTTATGAAGAAACTTCGGGGAGAAGAAAAAAAATTGGCAAGATTTCAAAAGACTAATCCTCTACTCAAAGAAGAGGTTACGGAAGAAGATGTTGCTCGTGTAGTTTCAAAATGGACCGGTATTCCTGTTATGCGATTAATGGAAGAGGAGGCAAAGAAATTAGAAAAGATGGAACATGCATTAAAGAAAAGGATCATTGGGCAAGAAGAAGCAGTGGTTGCTATTTCAAGTGCTATTCGAAGAAACAGGGCGGGGTTATCTGAAGAAAATAGACCTTTGGGTTCGTTCTTGTTTTTGGGTCCGACTGGAGTAGGCAAGACCGAAACTGCAAAAGCATTAGCTGAGTTTCTCTTTAATGATGAAAATGCTTTGATTCGTTTGGATATGTCAGAGTATATGGAACGTCATACCACTTCACGCATGATTGGCTCTCCTCCAGGATATGTGGGACATGAAGAAGGAGGTCAGCTAACTGAGAAAATAAGGAGACGTCCCTATTCAGTTATTTTGTTTGATGAGATTGAAAAAGCTCATCCTGAGGTATTTAATGTGCTTTTGCAGATAATGGAAGATGGTCGTCTTACCGATGCAAAAGGGAGAGTTGCTTCCTTTAAAAACGCCATTATTATTATGACTTCAAACGTTGGTTCGCAGCATATAGCTGAAATGTCTCCCCTCGGCTTTATGGGAGACAACATGGAAGAGAAAAAGAATTCTGTTCGAGATAAGGTTATGGCAGTCTTAAAAGAGGAGTTTCGCCCTGAATTTTTAAATCGTATTGATGAAATCATTATCTTTGACTACTTAGCAAAGCTGGAAATAAAAAAGATTGTGGAGTTGGAATTAGCCAAAGTTGCTTCGCGTATCTCTGTTAAGGGAATTACAATGGATGTTACAGAAAAAGCAAAAGAGCTTCTGGCAGAACAAGGATTTGATCCTGCACTGGGAGCCCGTCCCTTGCGCCGTGTTATTTTGCGCAAAGTATTAGATCCGCTGTCACTTAAAATTGTTACAGGAGAAGTTCAGTCTGGAGGAAAGGTGCGGGTAGATGCAGAGAATAAGGAGATTGTAGTTTTGGGTTCCATGGATTCTTTAAAAACCATGCCAAAGCGAAAACTCCAAAAAACAGCACGCTAGATGACAAGACGAATTCTTTTGTTTTTACTTCTGTTTTTAGCAGGAGCTGCTGGGGGCCTCTGGTCCCAAGCTTTTTTGCTACCTTCTTTGGCAGCAAACCCTGCTTTTGCAGATTGGCAATTTTTAAAAGATTGGAATGCAAGAACTCAAATAATAGCTCCCGTAGAGCAGATTTTTGTTCGTGAGAATGAGGCAATAGAGAGGACAATTCAAGAAGTAAAAAATACTGTGGTTGCGCTAAAGAGTTCTGGCACGCGAGCAGGTTCTGGCCTTGTATATACTTCAGACGGATTAATTGTTACTTTATCTTCCCTGGTTCCAACTGGCTTTAAGATTATGATATATCCTGAAGGACAAGATCCATTGGAGGCCCAAGTTTTAAAACGTGATGTAAAAAATAATCTTGTGCTTTTAAAAATAGAAGATATGGGACTTAAAACAGCTGGTTTTGTTGGTAATGGGGGAGTTAAGCTTGGAGAGCGAGTGGTATTACTAGCAAAAATTATTGAGGAGGGTGAAGGAACTCTAATTGTGAATATGGGGATTGTAAAGAAAGTAGAAGAAGATTCTTTATCCACTTCAATCGTGGAGAATGAAAATGTTGATGGTGCTCCTTTGTTTGACGTGGAAGGAAGAGTTGCGGGTTTAGCAGATGCTGACCTTCAAAGAAACATCTTTGTTATTCCTTCTTCGGTGCTGAGGACTTTTCTTGGACTTTGATTTTTATTGATATTGATACGCATAGTAATCTGTATAGATAACTTGGCTAGACTAAAAATGCTCAACTTAGTTAAGGGAGCATTAGATAAAAAAGAGCCCCCGGTGTTTTGTGCCGGGGGGCTTTTGTTTGCCCAAGAGAGAAGATTTTTAAAACAAAGAATATTGCTTGCTGGATTTTGCTAGCTAGAAATCATTTTTGACGAGTGTGCACGTCTGTGCATCGCCGTCTAGAAGTATATCCCATCCATTGGATGCAAGTACTGCTAGTTCTTTTGTGGTGGGGCTTGAATCCCCATAATGAAAGATACATGTTGCGCGTATATTGTGGCTCATTGTGCCTCCATAAGATACCCCTCTCTTGGTACTTAAGTGATATTATACACCTTATTTTGGATTTGTCAATGGTGTTGTAATATTGGTTTTGAATGGAAAGGAAACTTAATCTTGCTAAGGCCTGCCTGCGCAGGCAGGTGTTAATAACTTGGCCGAACCAAGGATAGAAAATAAAAAAGCTCTTGGCAATATGCCAAGGGCTTTTGCTTTTTCTGGAGATTTGCTTCTCCTTAGGAGGCCAAGCGTAGTTGATCGAGGGAAAATGACTCAGGTTTTTCGCGTCCTGGTATTCTGACTGTAGCTTCGCTATTACCAGCAAACATGATTGTTGCTATAGCACCATCAAAGCGGCCTCCATTAATACGTACTTTTCTGTTTTTGCGAAATGGGCTCTTCTTTTTGGGATTTTTACTCCGCTTATCTCTCTGTTTTACCACTATCTTCTCCACAGTATAGTATCCTTAAGGGTATACTCCAAGATATATGGTATGTCAAGGTAAATAAGGTTTTGTTGGTAATAAAAAGGGCGCCAGCAGGGGATACTAGCGCCTATTTTGGGGAAAAACCCCTAGATTAAAGACCTAAGATAGCCTCTTTATTTCCAGGGTTTCCCCTGGAGCAAGAGCTACTCGCTGTACACGTATGCCGAGCTTTAAGAGCCAGTACCCTAGGGTTGCCTTATTGATGTCCAGTTCCTTTGCAGTAGCTGAAAACCCGATGTCATTGATCATTTCTGGTAGCAACCGCTCCAATGGTTGCTGTTGTTCCTTTGCTACACGCTGCATCAATTTTGTCATTCTTATCATTATGTGAGCCTCCCTACATCAGCCTCTTCCCCACACTACCCATAGAGACCGTGGTAATTTGCTTGGTTTATCCAAGCGATGTCCTTGTTATAGTATATATTATATTTATGTTTTGTCAATGAACGGTCTTTGACCGAGGGATAGGTCTTTGGTATAGTAAAATGCGTATAATGAATGCTGACTTTTTTGTTCGTCTCATAGTAGCTACTCATAAAGTAGTTAATATCTTGCCCCGAGAGGATCCTTTAAGAGCTCAGGTGCAAGATTCTTCAAATAAGCTTTTGGTAAGCCTTATTTTGCTTGTGCAAGAAAACCCCGCTATGTCAGGGCAAAGGCCTACGGTGACCGCAAGAGCAATTCGGGAGACTGGTAAACTTGTAGCTTATTTAAACTATGCAAAACGCACAGCTGAAATAAACCCAGAAAACTTTATAATGCTGGAGCGGGAGTATAACAGGGTGGGAGAGTTTTTACGTAAGATTCACGAAAAATCAATAGTAGTAAATCAAGAGCGAGTTGTTCTGAAGCAAGATATAAGCACAAGACAGACAGTTCCTGTTATAAAGAGCAAGGAAAATACGTCAGTATCTAAAGGGAAGCTTTCCTTTAGACAATCTAGGATTTTAGAGCTTATGCGAAACAAGCCAAAAGTACAGGTTTGGGAATTACAAAAGGTACTTCCTGAAGTTACGAAAAGAACTTTGCGAAGAGATTTAGATGACTTACTCCAGCGTAGCTTTATTATCAGACAAGGAGAGTGGAATGAGATTTTTTATCAGATTCGTTAAAACTGGGGAATAACTGTGCATAAAACTAGGACATTGACTTTGTAGGCTATTTGTCCTATCATATGCGGTAGGACATTCATATAGATATGGAAGAAATAGATCAATATTTTAATCAGGTATACGATCAATATGTCAACAAGATCTATCGGTTTATATACCTGAAGGTTAGTTTAGTTGAGACGGCAGAGGATTTGTCGTCTGAGGTGTTTTTGCGCTTATACAGGCATATTCAAAAGAACAATCCTGTAATTGAGAATCCTCAGGCCTTTGTCTACCAAATAGCAAGGAATGTCATAGCAGACCATTATAGGAGCAAAAAGATTACCGTGGTATCTATTGAGAAAACCACTATTGAAATTGAAGATATTCAGGAAAGAACAAGAGAACAGGGCGAAGTAAGCTTGGAAATGGATAGGATAAAAGAGGCTATAGCAAAGCTCCAAGGAGACTATCAGGACCTTATTATCTGGCGATATGTAGATGAGCTCACTGTGCCTGAAATAGCTCAAATTACCGGCAAGACTGAGGAGAACGTGAGAGTAGGGGTTCATAGAGCCATTCAAGCCCTAAAGGGCAAGGTGGATGTTTAGAGCAAATTAGGATAGCCGATAGTGTAATACTTTCCCTTATTTTACGTCATAACTATAATGGCCTACGAAAAGGATCTCATAACAAAATTATCTCGCTTAAAGGAAATTGAACCTAGAAACAGTTGGGTGCTTTTTGCTAAGACCAGTATTCCAAATGAGGCTAATAAGGAGATAGGACAAAATCCTAGCCTTATTTACAAGATAGGACATCTTGTATCCTATGTCCGATACCTTGAAAGACCAGCCTATATCTTTGCAGTCTTGGCATTTGTGGTATTTGGAGGGATTGGGTATAAGGTTTCACAAAACAGTCTTCCTGGAGACCCCCTATACTCGGTTCGCTCTATTATTGAAAAGGCAACCACAGGAAGTGACTCTTCAGCTACCTTTAAGGTAGCTGAAAGACGCTTGGCAGACTTAAGAAGGGTAGTTGAGGGGAACAAGGTAAAGAATCTTGCTTCTGCAACAGAGGAATTTAACCTAAGCGTAGCAGAGGTTTCACGAGGTCTTTTAGCCCTTGTGGAAAACGAACCTGAAAAGGCTTTACAGGCTTCTCGAGAACTAGTACAATTGCAAAAGGGTAAAGCTCAAATAGAGCAGATTTTGGGTGCTACTATCGGAGAAGAAGAAACATCAGGATTGAAAAGCGCAACCAAGATTCTAGTTGAATCTGAGTTAAATGATTTGCTTAAAAGATCATTGACCAGTGAGCAGGAAGTATTGCTCAAAGAAGCTATTGGTGCATATCAGGCGGCAAACTACCAGAAAGCATTAGAGAATATTTGGATGATTTCCAATTAATTTATTTGAGGACGAACCCACTTAACAATCTGTGGGATTGATAATTTTTTAAAGGTCGAAACTCAAAGATAAGTCGCATAAAAATTAAAACAAAAAAACATTACAAAAATGAGTAGATTTAAGAAAATATTTGCCGTTGTAACTGTTGTTGCTATGCTTGGGATCGTAGCTGTTCCTGCACCAGCTTCTGCGTTAACCGCAGCTGAATTGCAGGTACAGATTGACGCTCTTATGGCGCAATTGGCAACATTGCAAGCGCAATTAACAGACATAGACGGAGGAGACACTGGAACGGTAAGCGTTTCTGGCATTCCTGCTGGTTTTACCTGGGACACAAGTCTTACGGTAGGATCTAAGGGACAGGACGTAATGTACCTCCAGATGTTCTTGAACTCCGACCCTGCCACGAAATTGGCAGACTCTGGAGCTGGCTCTCCTGGAAATGAAACAACTTTCTTTGGGCCAATTACCCGAAGCGGAGTTATTAAATTTCAGGACAAGTATGCTGCAAATGTATTGGAGCCTTTGGGATTGAGTGCTGGAACCGGATTCTTTGGTTCTTCCTCAAGAGCAAAGATCAATGCATTGTTTGTAGCATCACCAACGCCAAGCCCAACGCCTGGTACTCCAACCCCAGCTCCAACAACCGGTCCTTCCAGCGTACAAGTTGGATTTAACAACCCAGCAGCTGGAACATTGGGAGCATCTTCTGCTTACAACACCGTAGTTCAGGTGCAAGTAAATGGAGGAGCAAGTGGAGCTTCTGTCACATCTGTTACTGTGGAGAGATTTGGTCTTTCCATTGACACGAATGTTGACGGAGTATTAATCGTTGACGCAAACGGTAATCGACACGGAAGTGTTGTTACTTTAGCTGATGGCAAAGTAACTATTCCATTTACTGGAGATCCTATTGTGGCCTCAGCAGGAGGCTCTACCACGTTTAATGTGCAAGTGCACGTAAACTCTGCAGCAACTGCAGGAACTATTGGATTTAACGTAACTGGCATAAACGGTGACCCAACAGGTCTTCCTATAAATGGAAACCTTCAGACTCTTACTGCCACCTCAAGCATTTTGGGAGCAGTAACTATAGATGTGGTCTCACAGACCTCAACCTCAGTAAGTGTGGATATTGGACGAACTGATTATGTTTTGAGCAAGTTCCGCTTTGTTGAGACAACTGGAAACGAAGACGCGAAGATTAACAGATTGACATTGTTCCAGAATGGAACTGCAGCTGATGCTGATCTCGTAAACTTTGATTTGGTTGATCCTAACGGAGTTGTGTTGGCAACGGTTGCTGGAGCAACCAGCAAGTCGGTTGAGTTTATTCTCTCCGAGCCTTACACGATTTTGAAAGGAACAACAAAAGATTTAACCGTTCGAGTTGATGTAATCTCTGGTTCTAACAGAACTGGACAGGTTATCATTCAAAACGATTACGATCTTCAGGTAGTCGGAGTATCTACTGGCCTTGGTATTTTGCCAACAGCCGCAGGAACAGTTGACTCCGCAATTCCTATTGGTGACATCACCACTGGAAATTCAGGATACAACCTCTTGACTGTGAGTCAGGGAACTTTGACCGTGAACAAGTCAGGTAGCTCACCTTCAGGAACCTTTGGTATCGGACAGGCCAACATTGTTGTTGGTGTCTGGGAACTTCAGGCTCAGGGTGAAGATATTCAGATTCAGCGAGCTGACTATGAGCTTGGTGGAAGCTCTGACGATGGAGACTTTTCTGGAACAATTAAGTTCATGACTGACGCAGGACAAACTCTTCACAGTCAGTCAGCTGGAGCAGATGATTTGTTTGATGATGATAACGCTGCAAATGACAGTGGTGACCAAGTAACATTTTCTACGTACTACACTATTCCAGCTGGAACCGTACTTAAGGTAAAAGTTGTGGTTGACGCTGGAACCGGCATCGATGATGCAGAAACCATCATTGGTGGACTAGGACGAGTGTACTATAAGAGAATGACATCCAACACCTATGGAACTGCGTCTGACGCAAACGCTCATATCTCAACTAACACCTTAACAGCATCTACCGCAACCTTGACGGTTGTGAACAATGCTTCTATAGGTGCTGCTACTGTGATTGAGGGTCAGTCAGAGCTTCTTATTGGTTCTTTCTTGATGCAAACTAACTCTTCTGAAGGAGTAAACATCTCTACTATCGTAGTAGATCTTACTGCAGGTGATGTTGCGGTTGCAACTGGTTTGACCAACATGAAGGTAAAGCTGACAAGCACTGGAGCACAGATGGGAAGCACTATTGCCTCCCCTACTGCTACCAACAACACCTTTACTGTCTCAGGAGAGCTGAATATTCTAGCTTCCACGACAGTGCAGGTTGATGTGTATGCAAGCGCAAACACCGCAGCTTCTGATGGAGGTACCAATGACACATACATTGCTTCTCTGAATGCAGCTGATGTTACGGGAGTTGGTGCAACATCTGGATCATCCATTACGGGTCCTTCAGCGACTGTGACAGCAAGAACTTTGACTATTGTTGAATCAGGAACTGTAACAGTTGCTATGGATTCTACCGGAGCTGCTTCCAGCCGATTCTTGACCCCTGGTTTAACCGGAATTGAAATGGCAAGAATTAAGTTGTCTGCAACAGTAGAAGACATGAAGGTAGAAAGGCTTGTACTGCGAACATTGAATGGAGCAGGAAACATTGCAAATGTGAAGTTGCTTGGCACGGGTCTTTCAAGCGACCCTTCAACAGCTCTCACAGCAGGAACTGCAACGTTTACCTTTGGCTCAGGAAATGAGATCATTGTTCCTTCATATGGTTCCCGAGTAATAACCGCAGTTGTGGATACTACGGTAGTTGGAACGTTGACCGCATCAAACCTTGGAGTTCTCGGATTTAGCGCTGCTGATGTAATTGGATCAGGCTCTGGTTTGACCACGCAAGAGTCCCTTTCATCTGGAACTGCGTATACCGCAGGTACGGATGCTTACTCTGGAGACGTGGGTGACGTTGTATACTGGACTGTAACAGCTGATGCTGGAACAACCACAGCTCCAGGATTTGCATTGGTAACTACGGATGATGATTCAGTGAACTTGGCATCAGCTGACCTGGATCTTGAAGGAGAAGCAACTGACACTTCTTGGGCAGCAGGTGATATTATCACCAAGCTTTCTAAGGTAGAGGCCATTCTTGGAAATGCAAACGCTGGGGTAGCTTACGCCGTAGGTGATCTGGTGTATGTATATGACTCTGATGATAACGAGGCAGGATTTGCAATCGTGACCACGGCTGTGGCTTCAGGTAGTGCAATTTCAGGCCTTGCCTTTAGCCCTGCTGGTTCAATTGCAATCGCAGCAGCTGGAGACCATGTTACTAAGATCACGAACACCAATAGCCTTACGGGTAACACCATGAGGTATGAAGAGGTGCAACCAGTGCTTACTGTCACAGGAAGTGACTCTCTTCCAACAGGAGGAGTTGCATCACCTGCCCTTGATCAGGTTGTTGGAACCATTAGCATTAAAGCTTCTGGAAGCCGAGACATGACGTTTAGAAGCTTGGTAGTAGAGAAGCTTGGTAGTAGCGCAGACTGGAATGTAAAAGACTTTAAGTTGTTTAATGGCGATACTATAATCGCTGAAGTATCAGGTCTTGCAACAAACACCAGAACTACAGCTACTTCAGGTAGTACAGCTACTGCTACTGTTGCTGGTACAGCTGGATTCCTAGTTGGTGACTCTGTCCTTTATATTGATTTAAGTACAGAAGCGAACTCTGGAACAACCACAGTGGCCAGTATTACGAGTTCTACAGTTATGGTTATGGCAGCCGATGTTGTAGATGGCACCATAGCAACTGATGACACCTACATTGTGTACACGGTATCTGACGTTGATGGCGCCACTGCAAATAGTGGTTTGACTTATGACGTTGCAGATGCTTCAAAGTATCAGGTTGGTGATCAGCTCTACGTTATAGCGGGTACTGCTGCAGATAGTGGTACAGCAACAGTTGCTTCTATTGGAGCAAACACAGTTACTGTAACCCAGGTAGCAATATCTGGAATTTCCACCAACGCAGCTGCTGTGGCTGGCACTGAGCCGGCTGACATCTACAACCTTACTAGAGGTTCTGGTACTGTTGTATTTGATGCACGTTCTGCTGTAACGGCTTTGGCCGAGCAGACAGTAACTGCAGGCCAAACAATGACATTGGTAGTGAAAGCTGACACGTCAAACGTGAAGCGAGCAGAAGATAGTTCAGGTCTCGTAACTTCAGTATCGGCAAGCTTTGGAATCAGAATTCCTGGAGCCAAAGGACCAAACCAGGTTACAACAGCACAGGTTGAAGGATTTAGCTGGGATTACACCCCACTAAACACTTCCGGTGCTGCTACCTATAAGACAGAAACCGATAGCTACGGTTCTGCCGCAACAGGACCTACCTACAGTTACTAATCCTACTCTTGTGCATCTTGCCTCAGCTAAAGCAAGATGAGGATTCCAGCCCCACCCCTCAAAAGGGGGGTGGGGTTTGGTTTTTAGGCTCAAAAAGACAGGTGAATCCATCCCATGCGCCTCCAGCATTTGCACATTCCACTGAAGGGTCTTGAGCAGAAGCAGTTACGCACCCAATGGTGCAGCCTTGGCTATCCCACTCGCAACCCGAAGACTCGCGCCCAACTGAATTCCCTATTGGGACAGTAGGTAAATGTACCTGCCTTGTAAAACGATTTGCCTTCGACAGTTTTTCAAAGCAGGGCCCTGGGTTTACATAGTTCTGTTTCTCGGGGACTCGGGGCAGGCAAACTCGCAGAAACTCAAGCAGTTGAGTTTCTGCCCCAAAACAAGAGCGCAATTGAACTTATTACTTCAACAGTAATCCATTCCTGGTGAGGATGCCAAAGCCCCCTAAGGGGGCTTTTGGTTTGGATTTCTTTATGATATATTGAACATATGCAAAAAATTATTGTTGTTATTATTGTTGTGCTTTTGTTAGTCGGAGTTGGTTTTGTTTTAAGCTCTTCAAAAAATCTAAAACAATCAGAAAAGAAACAAGAAACACGTGATGATATTTTAGCCCCAGTAGTCATTGACCGTGTGCCATATGAATCTTTAAAAGATAGGCATCCTCGGGGAGATGAATTTGTTCAAGGAATACTGAATGCGCTTGATGATTTGGAAGATGAAGATAGTATAAACGATTTAAACGCGCTCTTGGCAATGGGAGCGAACCTCAATCTATTGGAAGAAAAGGAGGAGGCTTTAGAGTGGTATGGAAAAGCGCTTTTGCTTGATTTAACTAACATTACTGCCTTAAATAACATTGCAAATATCTATAGCGACTTGGCAAGATACGAGGAATCAGAAACTGCATGGCTCACTCTCCTTGAGGCCTATCCTAATAGAGTGCCTGCATACCGAAGTCTTGGCTATCTATATCAATTTAGACTTTTAAAATCGCCAGAGGAAATAGAAGCTTTATTTCTAAAAGGACTTGAGGCAACGAATAATCACTTTGATCTGTTTAACTGGCTTATTTCATACTTTTTGGAAACAGGGAATAACGAAAAGTTTGTTGAATATGCAAATCTTCTCAATGCAAGTTCAAAATCTCAGTAAACTGTTTTTTGCAGGCGTTCTTTTAAGCGCCTTGTTTTTGCCTTTAGGGGTCATAGCTGATGTTTTAGGTGATCAACAGCGTTTTTCTGTTGACTCAGAATACGACATAAAACAAAGAGAAGAGCTTGACGCCGTGCTTCAAGTCGCCAACTCAACGATATATTTCTATATTGAGAAGACTTGGTGGGCTAGTCTTTCTGAAAACGCACGAGAACAAGGCGAACAATCACTTATTGCTTTAGCTGACGAATTTGAGCAAAATGCATATCCTAGATTAACGCAGACCTTTGGCTCAGAATGGAAGCCCGGTATTGATAATGACCCTATTATTACCGTGCTGTTTCATGAAATGAGAGAGCATGCCGGAGGATACACAAATTACGGAGACGAATTTTTGCGTTTGCAGAATCCAAAGTCTAATGAACGGGAGATGATTTATCTTAATGCAAAGAACTTGCAAAGCCCTTTGCTCAAGAGTTTTTTAGCCCATGAGTTTGTGCATGTTATTACCTTTAACCAAAAGAATCGCCTAAAAGATGTTACGGAAGAAGTGTGGCTCAATGAAGTGCGGGCTGAATATGCCTCAACACTTTTGGGATACGATCTCTCATATGAAACCAGTGTGGTAAAACAAAGGGTTGAAAACTTTCTTTCCGACTCCACCAATTCACTCACAGAGTGGTTTAATATAACTGTAGACTATGGAGCAGTGCATTTGTTTTCTCAGTATTTAGTTGATCAATATGGGGTGCAGGTCTTAGCAGATTCTTTAAATTCCCACGAAGTGGGGATTGTTTCCTTAAACGACGCATTAGCGAAAGGCAAATTTGAGAAGACCTTTACTCAGGTGTTTTCTGATTGGCTCATAGCATTGTTTTTAAATGATTGTTCCTACGGGGAACGCTATTGCTACCACAACCCGCATTTGGTAAACTTTAGAATTATTCCTCAGACCAATTTTCTTCCGGGAGTTGGAAACAGCACCTTAACGCTAAACAACTCTACGAAAGATTGGGCTGGAAATTGGGTAAAGATATTGGGAGGGCAGGAAGTTCTGGAAGTGAAGTTTCAAGGAAATTCATCTGCCCTGTTTGATGTCCCATATATTATAGAGAATGTTGATCGCACATTTTCTGTGCATACCTTAGAATTAAATCTTGAGGGAGGAGGGAGCGTGGTGCTGCCAAAGTTTAATAGTGAGGTTCGCTCAATTATCTTTCTTCCTTTTTCAAAGACCAAGAGCACTAAGCTAGAGGAGCCTTACTTGTCGCATCCTTTTTCTTTTGTTGCGACGGCTTCAAGCAGAACGCCGCAAGAAGAAGATGCCCTTATTTCACAGCTATTAAGCCAGATTGAGTTTTTACGCAAAGAGATAGCAAGACTCCAGACAGAGCTTGCTCTTAAACTTGGAGGAGTGAAGGTAGCTTGCAACAGTATTTCTGGCAACCTGTTTTTTGGTATGAAAGGAGGAAAAGTTAGTTGTTTACAGGAGTTTTTGAAAGCACAAGGAGAGGAGATTTATCCTGAAGGTTTAGTAACGGGAAACTTTGGTCCCCTAACTCTCAATGCGGTAATTCGGTTTCAGGAAAAGTATGCCGATGATATTTTAACTCCTGTAAATCTTGCAAAGGGAAATGGGTATGTTGGATTCTTTACTCGAGCGAAAATCAATTCATTTCTGCCTTGACTCGGTCAAGCTGTGGATAACTTTAGATTTAAGTAAAAATCAAAATTCTTATTCTACGTAGGCCTCTCTATTACCAATTATAATTATAGTATTTCCTTATCAAGTAGTTCAAGGGAAATAATATAGTCTTCGTTCAAGAGAGATTATCCTTATCTATATTGTCCTGTCAGATGTCTGTTCGCTACTACAACTTTCTTGCACAAACCATATCTGGCGCTGCTGGCCTTACAAGTTTTATTCAAGGATTATTTGGGAGGTAAAACCATTCGGAGGGAGGGGATTGACAAAATTAGATGTATAAGGTATAAAGGGAGTGTGAGTGTTACCCTTCGGGGTGCTCTACGTAAGACGGCAGAAAACCTTGTTCAATCGAGGTTTTTTGCTTTCTAAAGGGTTTTTTGATACTATAACAATTGGATCAGGAGTAGCGCTCACGAAGTCTTACAAGTGGAGTCAAGCGCTTCTGATCCATATATATGCACCTCATGTACATGGGGTATATATATATGGATATAGCACTTCCTTTAGGAACAAGAAGAAATGTTTCTCTTGCTCCATATACCACCTTTAAGATCGGCGGGACAGCAAAGTACTTTTATATCGCCCGATCCACAAAAGATATTGTTGACGCGGTAGCTCAAGCTAAGAGTTTAAAGCTACCGTTTTTTGTTTTGGCAGGAGGAAGCAATGTACTTGTTTCAGACAAAGGATTTAATGGATTAGTTATTAAAGTGCAAAATACTGCATATACAATATCAAAGACTAACGTGCATGCTGATGCTGGAGTATCTATGGAAACGTTGGTTAAAAAAACAGGTTCAAAAGGATTAAGCGGGCTTCAGTGGGCAGGTGGTTTACCAGGTTCTGTTGGAGGAGCTGTGCGAGGAAATGCAGGAGCCTTTGGTGGAGAAATTAAAGACAGTATTGTTTCAATTAGAGTGTTAAATGCAAAAGGGAATATAGTAACGCTTATTCAAAAGCAATGTAAGTTTTCTTATCGAGATTCTTTAATTAAGAAAAATAATTTAATTGTACTTTCTTGTATTTTTAAATTAGAAAAGGGAAACAAGAGAATTATTCAAGCCACAGCAAAAGATCATAGAGAATATAGAAAGGAGCGCCATCCTCTAGAGTATCCTAACGCCGGAAGTGTGTTTAAGAATTGTGATGTCAAAAAGTTTTCAAAAAAACTCCAGGAGGAACTTCAAGATGTAATAAAAGTAGATCCTTTTCCTGTTGTACCAACCGCATATTTAATTTCACAAGCAAAATTAAAAGGATTACGTGTGGGGAAAGCACAAGTATCAAAGAAACATCCAAACTATATAGTAAACAAGGGAGGAGCAACAGCAAAAGATGTATTACATATTGCAAAAAAGGTAAAAAATATTATTAAAAAGAAATTTTCTATTAATTTGGAACAAGAAATACAATTTGTTGAATGATTTTTTTGTTCGTGTGGAAAAATATGTAAAAAAGGGTTGACAGTATGCGTTTGGAATGGAAAAATAAAGTAATAGCGTTGTGATGGTACAATTAAAAAGTCGAGCCATCCTAAGTAGACTTTAAAATATTTGATACATACTATGCCAGCAAAGAAAAAAAGAAAGAAAGCTGCTCCTAAAAAGAAAGCAGCCCCAAAGAAAAAGAAAGCTGCTCCAAAGAAGAAGAAAGCAGCAAAAAGAAAGAAAAAGAGGTAGTCTCCAATTTCTTCCCGCCCCAACTCTGGGGCGGGCTTTTTAACCCTTGCGCATGTTGACAATATGTGCTAAGATACTTTTGAAGTAATAATTAATCTTTAATCGCTTTTTTCCTCTTTTTTCTTTTCTGTTTAAGACAGGAAAGATTGCCCTCGTCAGAGGGCACTCACGCAGGACATGTCTTGTGTTGGGGCCTGGTAATTGTGCCGGGTAAGCGATTGAATACATATGCTCTATGCAGCACACAAAGAGGGTTCCGCAATGGACCAATTCTATCAATACAATAGTTCCCAAGTTTGCGTATGCAGGCACCCACATGGTAGCCGACTTTTGGAATGGTAAAGTTATTAAAAACAAAAAAGAACTAGAGACACTTTTGCGAGGCGCCGCAAAGGCTGCAAATAGCAATCCATTACAACTTTCTATTTATAAGTTTAAACCTCGTGGTATTACTGGGGTTATTTTGCTTGCAGAGTCCCATATTGCTGTGCATACATGGCCTGAAATAGGATACATTGCAATAGATATCTTTACGTGTGGAAAAAAAGCTCGACCCCAAAAAGCATTGAAGTTTTTTGAGGATTACTTGGAGCCAAAGAAAATGGATGTAAAGGAAATAAAAAGAGGTGTGGTAGAAGACAATACAACATGAGAAAGATTTCAATTCTAAAAAAGACCTGGGCGATTGAAGGATGTCTTCCTGGAGAAAAAGAAGTATTTCTTGCAGGTTTTGCAATAAAAAAAAAGATATATACGGGAAAGAGTAAGTATCAAAGTATAGATATTTTTGACACGCAGGGGTATGGCAGAATGTTTTTTCTTGATGGATTAGTGCAGCTTTCCACAAAAGACGAAGCTGTGTACCATGAAATGCTGGTGCACCCTGCATTAATGAACCATCCTTCTCCTAAGCGAGTCCTCATTATTGGTGGTGGAGATGGAGGAGCGTTACGTGAAGTACTAAAGCACCCTGTAAAAGAAGCGTTTTTAGTTGAGATTGATGAGAAAGTGATTCAGGTTGCAAAAAAATATCTTCCCACATTATGTCGTTCAGCTTTTCAAGATAAGAGAAGTAAGATTGTGGTAACTGATGGAATCGAGTTTATTTTGAAGTATAAAAACTATTTTGATTGTATAATTCTTGATTCCAACGATCCAGATGGAATCATGGCAGCAAAACTTTTTGAAGAGAAGTTTTTGCGTGCTGTCAAAAATGCTCTTACCAAAGACGGCATTTTTTCTGCGCAGACCGGATATATTTCTGATACCTTTGGAATGAAAGCACGAATTGTTATGAAAAAAGTATTTCCTTTCTATGAATTACACCGCGCTTTTGTTGGGAGCTTTCCTCGAGATGAGCATTCTTTTCCTGTTGCATCTTTAAAAGTGAATCTTAAAAATATAACAAAAACTGTTCTTGAAAAAAGATATAAGCAAAGAAAGATTTCTACCTTATACTATTCTCCAGCAATGCATCTTGCCTCAAGTGTTTTCCCTCCTTCCTTTAAGTAAAGTTCCTTTTAATTTTCTATGAAGTTTTTGAATTCACCGTATAGTTTTAAAGAAGCAAATGTTGTTTTCTTTGGCGTGCCTATCGGAAAGCGATTTTCTGATGGCGCAAAGGCACTGCGTCAAACTCCTGTGTACATGGAGGATTTTGATATTGAAAGTAAAAAGGAATTACTTGAAGGCGTGCGAGTTGTAGATGCCGGGGATTTAAAGCCTAAAAACAATGAAGATATCACAAAGTATACTCGCCTCATTGTAGAGAATAATAAAATACCGGTTGCGATTGCGGGGGACCATCCATCGCTCTTTACTATCCCAGCTTTTAAAAAGGATATTAAAGTGATAAGTTTTGATGCCCACTGTGATTTAAAAGATGAGTATGAAGACGATAATATTGTGGACCTAAGTACTTCATGGAATGGCGAGTTTGATGCAAGGGTAAATGGAGCAACATGGCTTAGAAGATTAAGCGAAATCATAGATCCAAAGAACATTCTTTTAGTAGGAGTGAGATCATGTGATGCAAAAGAATTGAAGTTTATTGAAGAGAGTGGCATTACATATGTTAGCGCACAGGATATCCAGGAAAATAAGGAAGCAGTAAGTAAGGTTATTGAAGAATTTACGCAAAACGAAGATGTGTACATTACTCTTGATGTAGATGTTTTTGATCCAAGTATTGCGCCAGCAGTACATCAGCCAGAGCCAGACGGAATATACTTTTCTCAATTTAAGAATTTAATGCATGCTATAGCAGGCAATATTGTAGGTTTTGATGTTTGTTGCTTAAAACCCATAAAGGGAAACCAGATAACAGAGTTTTTAACTACAAGAGCTTTGTTTGAGATACTAAGCTTGGTTAAAAAATAGTATGAAGAAACGCAATATTGTATTTGTAGACGAAGTTCCTTTTGATGAAACAAAGGTGGTGATTGGGTATGAGGTAAAAAAGAAACTGTATTCCGGGAAATCTGCATATCAGGAAATTGATGTGCTTGACTTGGAGTTTTATGGAAGAGCATTATTTTTAGATGGCATTTTACAAACAACACCAAAGGATGAGTTTATTTACCATGAAATGCTTTGCCAGGCACCTTTATTCCTGCATTCTTCTCCCAAGAGTGTTTTGATTATTGGTGGAGCTGATGGAGGCGCACTAGAGGAAGTATTAAAGCATACATCAGTAAGGGAAGTTTGGATGGTTGAGATAGATAAAAAAGCGATTGATATTGCAAGAAAATACCTTCCTTCTATATCAAAGAATGCGTTTTATGATAAAAGAACCCATCTTGTTATTGAAGATGGGAAGAAATTTGTTCAAGAATATAAGGGATTGTTTGATATTATTATCATGGATCTTTCAGATCCTGGAGGACCAGCACAAGACCTTATCTCAAAGAAGTTTTATTACGATGTAAAAAAGATTCTTAAGAAGGGGGGGATTATTTCCGTGCAGTCAGGTTCCTTAAGTTGCCAACCAAAGCTTGTAGCACTTATTAAAAAGCGATTGGAAAGTATCTTTCGCTTTGTGAGTGTTCGCGCTGCAGTAGTTCCATCGTATCAAGAGGGATTGTTTACCTTTACTATGGCTTCAGATTCTGATTTTTTAAATGTATCTTATAGTGCTTTAAAAAGTAAATTTAAGAAGGCAAAAAAAATGAATTTGAAATATTGGTTCCCAGACATTGCTGCCGCTTCAGCTGTTTTACCAAGGTATATAAAAGATTTCTTGGCAAAATAGCTAACGACTCCTTTTTTTACAAACGCTCTATTTTAAGCAATAATAGCTAGTATGAAGATTCTTGATAAATTTTTTAAAGGAGATAGTGAAAAATATATAGCGAAACTTGGTCCTCAGACAAAAGAAATCAATGAGCTTGAAAAAGAGGCAAAAGAGCTTACAGATGAGGATTTTACAAAAGAGACCAAGGAGTTTAAAGAACGTCTCGCAAAGGGAGATAGCTTGGAGGATATTCTTCCTGAGGCTTTTGCGTATGTAAGAGAGGTAGCCAGGCGCACCCTTGAACAGCGTCATTTTGATGTACAGCTTTTAGGGGGCATGGTTTTACATGAAGGGAAGATTGCTGAGATGAAGACTGGAGAAGGAAAGACGCTTTGTGCAACGCTTCCTGTGTATCTTAATGCTCTTGAAGGAAAAGGCGTGCATGTTATTACGGTAAACGACTATTTGGCAAAGAGAGATGCTGTGTGGATGGGTCAGATTTATTATGCTTTAGGCTTGTCTGTTTCTTGTATTATCCACGACGCTTCCTATATATATGACCCTTCTTTTGCAAAAGAGGAGGACAAGGACGAGGAGCGAGATACCCTGGGCTCCTTTCAGGTAGAGGAAGCCTATCTTCGCCCTGTTACGCGCAAGGAGGCGTATCTTGCGGATATTACCTATGGCACCAATAATGAGTTTGGCTTTGATTATTTACGAGATAATATGGCTCAAGTACTGGAGGGAAGAGTTCAGCGAGGCCATAACTATGCCATTATTGATGAAGTAGACTCAGTTTTAGTTGACGAAGCAAGAACTCCATTGATTATTTCTGCGCCAGACCAGGAAAGCTCTTCTTGGTACAAAGAGTTTGCAGGGCTCATTCCACAGCTTAAAAAAGAAGAGGATTATGAGTTAGACGAAAAATTAAAAGCAGTAACCCTAACGGAAGACGGCATTAACAAAATAGAGCGGTTAATGGGAGTTAAGGATATTTATCAGGAGCGAGGAATTAAGTTTCTGCACCACCTGGAGCAAGCTTTAAAAGCAGAAATTATATTTGAGCGGGATAAAGATTATGTGGTTCGGGATGGAAATGTTGTTATTGTAGATGAATTCACCGGAAGACTACTTCCTGGAAGAAGGTATTCTGGTGGATTACATCAAGCCTTGGAAGCAAAGGAAAATGTTCAGGTGCAGCCAGAATCTGTCACGCTAGCCTCCATTACTTTTCAGAACTATTTTCGCATGTATAAAAAGCTAGCTGGAATGACAGGAACTGCGCTGACCTCAGCAGAAGAGTTTTCTCGAGTATATGGTATTGAAGTGATCCCTGTTCCTACCAACAAGCCAATGATGCGAGAAGATATGCCGGATAAAGTATATCAATCACAAGAAGCAAAGTTCAATGCAATTATAGAGGAGATAAAAGAGCGACAAGAAAAAGGACAGCCCGTGCTTGTTGGTACAGGCTCCATTCAAAAGAATGAATACTTAGGTAAACTTTTGGAGCGACAAGGAGTTACGCATGAAATGCTCAATGCAAAAAATCATGAGAGAGAAGCTGCTATTATTGCACAAGCCGGAAGAAAAGGAGCTGTGACCATTGCAACAAACATGGCGGGCCGCGGAGTAGATATTGTTTTGGGAGGGAATCCATTGGACGCAAAGGAAGCAAAAGAAGTTAAAAACGTGGGAGGGCTCCATGTTATTGGCAGTGAGCGTCATGAAGCGCGAAGAATTGATAATCAGTTGAGAGGACGCTCGGGTCGCCAAGGAGACCCAGGATCTACCCAATTTTTTGTTTCCTTGGAAGATGATCTTATTCGTATTTTTGGAGGAGAGCGTATTCAAAAAATGATGGAGAAGCTTCGTTTGCCAAAAGAGGAAGCTATTGAATCCAAGATGATATCGGGAACCATAGAATCAGCTCAAAGCAAGATTGAGGGGTTTAACTTTGATGCAAGAAAACACTTACTTGAGTATGACGATGTATTAAATAAGCATCGAGAGGCTGTATATCGAAAAAGAGAGGAATTTTTAGAGATGGGGCAAAAAGGAACTTTAAAAGAGTATGTTGAGAAAGTTGTGGAGAAGATGGGGAAAAGCAGGGAACAATATGTGGAAAAAGAAAAGGAATTGGGAGAGGAGAATATGCGCCAAGCAGAAAAGATTGTTGTTTTGCGTGTGTTGGATTCTTTGTGGGTTGAGCATTTGGAAAATATGGAATCTTTAAGAGATTCTGTACGCTTGAGAGCATATGGCCAGCAAGACCCTTTAATTGAATATAAGAATGAGGGGAGAAAAATGTTTCAGTCTTTTATGGATAATCTAGAAGGTACGATTGCAAATGCTTTGCTGAATGTTTCTGAGGTTCATGAGCATAAACACAAACACGTGCCAAGGCAAGTTCAACAGAACTCACAACACAAAGAAGTTGGAAGAAATGATCCTTGTCCTTGTGGTAGTGGCCTCAAATGGAAACGATGCGGGTTAATTGGTTCATCATCTCATAAGAGTTAGTTTATTTTGAAAAGAAAGCACTTTTCGAGTTTCATTTTAAAGATAATTTTGAATATCTTGAAGTCCATGTATTCTATATCTCTTCTTTTGAAGGTAAGATACAAGAAACAGAAGAAATGAAACCACAGTGGTTTTCTCAAAAAGAACTTCCTTTTGATCACATGTGGCCAGATGATAGGTATTGGCTTCCATTGTTTCTTGAAGGAAAAACCTTGCATGGGCGATTTTTCTTTCAAGACCAAGATACTCTCCTTGACCATACACTCAAAGAAGTTGATTCCTTAATTTTATAAAGAGAGATAAAATGAAAAAATGATATTTGCTCCAATTCTTTTTATTATCCTTATCATTCTTGCGATTCCAGTGCTGCTTGTTTTTGGGTTCTTCCAGATAATACAAGCTGGATTTGAAAATCTTGGATTTCCGCCAGAACTGGTGCTCCTAACATTATTTTCAATGTTTGTGGGTTCTTTTGTGAATATTCCTCTGGGAAGGAGAAAATTAATTGAAGTTACACAATCGCATTTTTTTGGATTATTTAAGAGACAGCGACTTTTAGCGCAAGGTCTTTCGCTTAATGTTGGAGGTGCGCTTATTCCTTTACTTATCGTGGGATTCTTGTTGTTTCGCGTGCCTTTAGAGGAAACTTTTATTGCGGTTTTCCTTATGACATTGATTACCTGGAAGCTTTCACGCGTGGTTCCTGGCAAAGGAATCGTTGTGCCTGTTCTTATTCCGCCTTTGTTTGCTGCGCTCTTTGCTTTTCTTTTAGCGCCACAAGATGCGGCTTTGGTTGCCTTTATTGCAGGAACTTTGGGAGTTTTAATTGGAGCTGATCTTTTGCGCTTGCCCCAAGTAATGAAAGGTACGGTAGGATTAATGTCTATTGGAGGAGCCGGAGTGTTTGACGGTATATTCCTTGTGGGAATAGTAGCTGCACTGTTAGCTGGCTTAGGATAGGTTGAGAGAAAAGAAGAAAGGGGTTTACCCAGAGGACCTTGGGTGCTAGTATGAGATGGTTATGACACCAAAGAAGAAGGCATTATTGATACTTTTCTTTGTATTTTTGGGGGGAGCACTAGCTGCTTCTTTTGTATTTCCTCAGTATGTTAAGATTCCTGGTATAGGGAACACGCCTTTTAAGTTGGGACTTGATTTGCAAGGAGGGCTCCATTTGGTATATGAAGCTGACTTGGAAACTATTCCTAAATACGATCGGGATAGTGCCATGCAAGGACTGCGGGACGTAATTGAGCGTAGAGTGAACTTTTTTGGAGTAGCAGAGCCTATTATTCAATTACAAGGGGAAGAAGAGTCAAGGCGCCTTATTGTGGAGCTGGCTGGCATTCAAAACCCAAGTCAAGCTATTGCATTAATAGGACAGACACCGTATTTGGAGTTTAGAGAATACAAGGACAATTATCTTGATATTTTTACAAATAATCAGGTAGTAGAGGAAAGAGGAGAAGGAGAATTTGAAAGTCCGTTTGAACCAACCCTATTAACTGGAAGATATCTTGCGCGAGCAGAGATTGGGCTTGATAATGTAACCCAAGAACCTCTTATCATCCTGCAGTTTGATAAAGAAGGCTCTTTATTGTTTGAAGAACTTACCAAAGAGAATATTGGGTTGCCTCTAGCTATCTTTTTGGATGGAACTTTATTACAGGCTCCCACAGTACAAAGCGTTATTTCTGGGGGAAGAGCTCAAATTACCGGAGGCTTTAGCGTTAAGGAAGCGCAGCGTATTTCCCGGGAGTTAAATGCTGGAGCACTGCCAGTCCCTATAACTCTATTGAGTCAGCAGAGCATAGGAGCAACCCTGGGTCAGGAATCCTTGCAAAAAAGTCTAGTTGCAGCCTTAGCAGGCTTAGCCTTAGTTCTTTTGTTTATGGTTTTGGTGTATCGCATTCCAGGTATTATTGCTGGTATTGCTTTGATTTTGTATGCTCTGTTTCTTCTCTCTTTATTCAAACTTATTCCTATTACGTTAACCTTAGCTGGAATAGCAGGAGGTATTCTTTCTTTGGGTATTGCGGTGGATGCAAACATTCTTATCTTTGCTCGCATACGAGAGGAGCTTCGTGAAGGAAAGAGTTTTGGCTCGGCCTTGGAGGAAGGATTTTCTCGAGCATGGCCTGCTATTCGAGATGGCAACATCACCACCTTGGCTGTGGCATTAATCCTCTTTTGGTTTGGGAGCTCTTTTGTAAAGGGATTTGCCCTAACCTTGTCTTTGGGAATTTTAGTGAGCTTGTTTTCTGCCATTTTTATTACCAAGAGCATGTTACGACTATTTGTAGAAACAAAGATTTCAAAAGTTTTATGGCTCTTTCGCTAATATGACGTTTCAAAAAATACAACGTATATTATTTATTCTTTCCTTTGTAGCTATGGGGGCGAGTGCTTTTGCACTTTCGTTTTTTGGCTTGAATTTGGGGATCGATTTTACTGGAGGAAGTTTGCTGGAAGTAGAATATATACAGGCGCGTCCTAGCGTGCAGGACATTCAAAAAGCTTTAGGGGATATTGATTTGGGTTCTTTTTCTGTGCAGCATACAGGAGAACAAGGAGCGTTGATTCGCATGAAAGATATTAAAGAAGTAACGCATCAACAGGTTCTCTCTTCGCTGGGAAGCGAAGCTTTGGAATTGAGATTTGAATCTATCGGTCCTGTTATTGGAAAAGAGCTTCGTGAAAAAACCTTGCTCTTGGCAGGTTTGGCCATGCTTGTAGTAATTTTATACATTGCTTTTTCTTTTAGGAGAACCGCAGAGCGTGTTCGTCCCTGGCACTGGTCAGGAGCGGCTCTGGTAGCTTCCGCGCATGATATTCTCCTGTCCATTGGAGTGTTTGCACTATTGGGAGAATATGCTGGGGTTGAGATAACTATTCCTGTTGTGGTTGCACTTCTTACAGTTGTGGGGTATTCCATTAATGATACGGTGGTGGTGTTTGATCGTATCAGAGAAAACATTTTTAAGCGTGTTGGATTTGATTTTCAGGATACAATAAAGCAGGCATTGCGTCAGACCTGGTTTCGTTCTTTGAGCACTTCCTTAACTACATTGGTGGTACTTTTGTCTATTTATCTTTTTGGTGGGGATACTTTAAAGGAGTTTTCCTTTATGCTGATGATAGGAATTGTTGTTGGAACGTTCTCTTCTTTGTTCTTAGCACCCACTCTTTTGCTGATGTGGAGAAAAGAAATGTTAAGAGCTTGACAAATTCATTAATAGATGGTTTGATAGACTAATTAAAATATATGGCAAAGATATCTTTTGAAAAACTAAGTCTAGAGCTTATAGAAGAGCTCCAACCACGAGTAAAAGATGTGGTTGTGGGGCGTTTTGGTTTGAGCATGGAGCCTCCCAAAACCCTAGAAGCTGTTGGGAAACAGCATCAAATAACCAGGGAAAGAGTAAGACAGATTGTAAAAGAAGGATTAGCTCAGCTTCAAGAGGATATAGGGCATCAGAAGCGTAAAGAACGGTATACAGCCGCTTTTACAGAGGCAGCTACCATATTAAAAAGGGCAGGGTCTTTGGCGCGAGAGGATCTATTAATGAAGCTATTGGAAGCGCAAGGCGCAATAAACCATGCTCTATTTCTTTTGACCTTGGGAGATCAGTTCTATAACCAAAGAGAAACCCAGGACTTTTATTCTTTCTGGACCATAAAAAAAGATATGGTCAAAGAAGCTCAGCCTTTACATCAGCGCCTTCTTACATTTTTTCAAAAGAAAAAGAGTCCTGTAGCACAGCAGGAGCTCACAAAAGCGTATGGCAAGGAAGTGCTGCCCTACCTTGAAGTTTCAAAAATTATTGAGAAAAGTCCTGAAGGAAAATGGGGACTAAGAACATGGCCTGAAGTAAATCCAAGAGGCATGAGAGATAAGGCATACCTTGTTTTAAGGCAGCAAGGGAATCCTTTGCATTTTAAGGATGTTGCAAAATTGATTGGGAAGCTGCAAGAAAATCTTACCTTGCAAAAAAAGAAAGTTGTACTTCCTCAAACCGTACATAATGAATTAATTAAAGACTCACGATTCGTGTTGATTGGAAGAGGGACCTATGGATTATCTGATTGGGGACTGGCTCCTGGTACTGTAAAAGATGTTATGCGCTCAATTTTAAAGAGCAATGGAAAAACCATGAATAAAGCAAAACTTATTGCCCAAACTTTAGAGAAGCGCCAGGTAAAAGAGAGTACCATTGTTTTAAATCTTCAAGACCAAAGATACTTTTTGAAAAACCAAGACGGCAGTTATACCTTAAAACTATAGTTTTTTCATGCAAGAACTTCTCCTCTTTTTGGGATTCATCTGGCAAGTAGCTATTACATGGTGGTGGCTGTTTCTCCCATTTCTTTTATGGAAACCAGTGGTGTTTTTGTGGGTTTGGTGGCGCAAGGAAATTTTTTCTGCACAGCAACGTTATATTCTCCTGGAGATTAAAATGCCAGAGGATGCTCCTCGGCCGTTTAAGGCAATGGAGGACGTGTTTATTGGTCTATGGCAAATGCATGATCCTCCAAACCAAAGAGAAGCATGGCTTGATGGAAAATTCCAACTTTCCTTTTCCTTGGAAATAGTTTCTACAGAAGGAAATATCCATTTCTATTTTCGTATTCCAGAAGGAGCGCAAAAACTGGTGGAATCTGCCGTTTATTCTCATTATCCTACAGCAGAATTTGTGGTGGTGGAGGATTACACGAAACTTATCCCACAAGACATTCCTAATAAAGAGTGGGATTTATGGGGTACGAACTATATTTTAGAACGTCCCAGCCCGTATCCCATAAAGACGTATAGCAAGTTTTTTGAGCCAAACGTTACTGATAAAGAAGAAATGAGAATTAATCCCATGGCTCTTTTGATTGAGGGCTTGTCTCGAATTGGAAAAGGGGAAAACCTTTGGATTCAATTTGTTTTAACTCCAATTTTACATACCAGTCCAAATGAGAGTACAATGGTCCAAGAGGGAAGAGAGATTGTAGCTGAGATTGTAAAACGTCCTCCTCCTCTTAAAAATCCAGGATTACTTGGGGATATAAAAGCTGTGGGGACACATGTTGCCATGGGAGTTAAACAAAATGGCAACAAAGAACAAGCTCCACAAGAGATTATTCCTCCTGAAATGAGATTAACTCCCGGAGAGCGAGATATTGTTTCTGCGATTGAAGAGAAAATCAGTAAGTATTCCTTTGGAGCTCATTGTAGATTTATGTATATTGCAAAGAGAGAAAATTATTTTAGCCCAGCAAAGGCTCTTGCCATGACTTGGTTCACTCAATTTGGAACTGCAACCTATAATAACTTTCGTCCTTTGAAACCAACCTTAACTAAGATGTACACTATTTTTACCTGGTTTACGGACAAGAGAAGAGCGTTTGTAAAAAAAAGACGCTTGTTTCGAAACTATATTCTGCGTCTCCCTCCTTATTTCCCGCGCCCAGGAGGCACATTTGTATTGAATGTTGAGGAATTGGCTACTATTTTTCACTTTCCCGGCAGAATTTCTACTCCTTCTGCTGCAGTTCTGAGAGTTGGTCCAAAGAAAGGAGAAGCTCCCCCTGAGCTTCCCACGGAGTAACACATGGATATTAATTTTTTTGGAATTACTAATTTTCGAGATTCACAAAGGCGCTTTGGTATAAAAGAAGATGACCGGAGACGTCATTTTTATGTTGTGGGAAAGACTGGTATGGGAAAGACCGAGATGTTAAAGAATATGGCGGTGCAGGATATTCAAGGAGGGAATGGCGTAGGGTTTGTGGACCCGCACGGAGAGGCAG
This sequence comes from uncultured bacterium, assembly GCA_913054235.1. GTDB lineage: Bacteria > Patescibacteriota > Minisyncoccia > Minisyncoccales > UBA10102 > 01-FULL-49-22b. Next base: position 12,817 of record CAJXJI010000001.1, on the reverse strand, counting down.
CAGAAGAATTATTGCAATATATTCCTACTGAACGGATTAAAGATGTTGTATATTTTAACCCTGCTGATATGGATTATCCCATTGCATTTAATGTTATGGAGAATGTGGAACCAGAGCATCGTCATTTAATGGCTTCTGGTTTAATGTCCGTGTTTAAAAAAGTTTGGCCCGATGTATGGTCAGCAAGAATGGAGTATATTTTAAACAATACAGTGCTTGCTCTACTTGAGTATCCGGGAGCTACGCTTTTGGGAATTAACCGAATGCTCGTAGACGCAGATTACAGGGCAAAAGTTATTGATAAGGTTTCAGATCCAGTGGTAAAGGCATTTTGGGTGCAAGAATATGCCAGATACACCCAGCGATACGAGATTGAGGCGACTGCTGCTATCCAAAACAAGGTGGGTCAATTTGTTTCCAATCCTTTGATTCGAAACATTGTGGGGCAGACGAGATCCTCTTTTAATATGCGAGAGCTTATGGATCAAAAGAAAATCTTGATTCTCAATCTTTCAAAAGGGCGTATTGGTGAAGACAACTCCCGTCTTTTAGGTGCAATGCTTATAACCAAAATTCAGTTAGCTGCCATGTCACGTGTGGATATTCCGGAAAATGAACGGCAGGATTTCTTTTTGTATATTGATGAGTTTCAAAACTTTGCATCAGATTCTTTTGTAAATATTTTATCTGAGGCAAGAAAGTATCGTCTTTGCTTGATTTTAAGCCACCAATACATATCACAGTTAGATGAGAATGAATCTAGGGTTCGTGGGGCTGTATTTGGAAATGTTGGCACAATTATATCTTTTCGTGTAGGAGCCGAGGATGCAGAATTTTTAGAAAAGGAATTTACCCCAGAGTTTTTGGCTTTAGACTTTGTGAATTTAGGGAAGTATAGTATTTATGCAAAACTTATGATTGATGGTATTGCAGGACGTCCTTTTTCTGCTCAAACCCTGCCTCCCTTGGTGTTGCCTTTTGCTTCTCCTGAAGAATCCAATGAAGCAGAGATTATCCGTATGAGTAGAGAGCGGTACGCAACGGCGCGTGGAGAGGTGGAAGAGGAGATTACAACATGGACACAGGCTGATAGTGGGGCACCACAAAAAAAAGTACCAGAATCAAAGCCGCAAGCTCCTCAGCAAGAACTGTATGACGCCAGGTGTGATAATTGTGGTAAGGACACTAAAGTGGTATTTCTCCCAGACGGAAAGCGTAAAGTCTACTGTAAGGCATGTAGAAAAAAGCTTCAGCAGCAAAAGGAACAGGCAGAGCAAGGTTCAAAAAAAGAACAACCTCAGGTAAAAGAAGAACCTCAAGCGCAGAAACAACAGCAATCCTCCTTAAAGGAAGCAATGGATAAGGAACCTGTAATGTTTCATCCTTCAAAAAAGAAGCAAGAAGGACAAAATCAAAAGAAAAAAGAGGTAGACAAGCAAGGATTAAAAGAAGTTTTGGGAGCGGCCCTGCAAGAGAGGCAATCTGAAAAAAATATCCAAAAAGGTGAACTTAAACCTGGAGAAACTCTGCGTTTCTCATAATGTATGAAATGGCTCTCTGATTTTTCTCTTAAAGGAAAGCGTGTGTTTCTGCGTGCTGATTTTAATGTTCCCTTAAAGGAAAATGGAGATATTGCAGATGATTTTCGTATCAGAGCAACTCTGCCTACCATGCAGCATATTCTTGCGCAAGGAGGAAAGCTTGTGGTGGCAAGTCATTTAGGAGACCCTGAGGGTGTGTATGATGAGCGATTGAGCATGCAGAATGTTGCAAAAAGACTTACAGAGCTGCTTTTGGTTCCTGTTGAGGTTATGCAAGACTGTATTGGAAAAGAGATTGAGGAGAGAACAAAAAATATGAAGGAAGGCGAGATTTTGCTTTTAGAAAACCTTCGTTTCCACAAAGAGGAAGAGGAGAATGATAAGGATTTTGCAAAAGGATTAGCAAAACTTGCAGATATATATGTTTGCGATGCATTTGGAGTGGTGCATCGTAAGCATGCTTCTGTGGCTTTAGTCCCTAAGCTCCTGCCTTCAGCCGGTGGATTTTTACTTGCAAAAGAGATTGAAGGATTAAAACAACTTCAAAAAAATCCAGAGCATCCAATGGTAGCTATCATTGGAGGAAGAAAGATTGAGAGCAAGCTTCCTGTGATTGACAGTATAGCGGAATTTGCCGATGAAGTACTTTTAGGAAATCTTTTGGCAAATGAAATTACACAAAAAAACATTTCTCTTGCGCAAAAAGAAAAGATAGTATTTCCTCTTGATGGAATACCAGGAAATGGAAAAGAGTATGATATAGGGCCTGAGACAAGGAAGTTGTACCAAGAGAAAGTAAGAAATGCTAAAACCGTGTTTTGGTCAGGTCCTTTGGGAAAATATGAGGAAGAAGAATATGTTGAGGGTTCAAAGATTATAGCAGAAGCCATTGTAGAGGACATGAGCTACGCGGTAGCTGGTGGAGGGAATTTACTGGATTTTTTGGGGAGATATAATTTACGAGATAAATTTGATCATGTTTCTACTGGAGGAAGCTCCATGCTTATCTTTTTGGCAGGAGAAAAACTTCCTGGATTAGAAGCACTCAACTATTATGGCACTTAAGAACCTAGATAAGGCTGCGGCGCGCCTTAAAGAAGCAGTTAAAAAAGGAGAGCGTATTATTCTTTATGGGGATGCTGATTTAGATGGAGTTTGTTCTGCCATTATCATGCAAGAGACGCTAAAAAGTCTTGGAGGGAATATAGTTCGTGTATATTTTCCTGATCGCGAAAATGATGGCTATGGCATTACGCAAAAAGCCTTAGAGGAATTGAAAACATTTTCACCGGCTCTTTTGTGTGCAATGGATTTGGGTATTTCAAACTTCAAGGAAATTAAAGAAGCAAAAAAACTAGGGTTTGATGTTATATTAGTTGATCATCATGTGGTACTTGGTAAACTTCCCGATGCCGATATTATTGTTGATCCAAAGCAAGACGGAGATACGTACCCATTTAAAGAATTAGCTGCTTGTGGGCTGACATTTCGCTTAGCTGAGGAAATATTGGGGAATAAAATGTCATCTGCCATGAGAAAGAGCTTAGTGGAGTTAGCTGCTATTGGAACGATAGCTGATATGATGGTAAGGGAGCAGGATAATAATGAGATTATAGAGGAGGGGATGGAAACTCTGGAAAACTCATGGAGACCTGGTGTACGTGCGTTTTTTGGCATACAAGAGTTAAAGAAGTTTCCTAATATTGAGTCAAAGTTGCAAAAAATGATTTCCATATTGAATGTTCGTGATGTTGAGGATGGATATCCAGCTTCGTTTCGCATTTTAAGCTCTGATTCAGAGCGAGAAGTAACTTTGATTACAGAGCGTCTTTTGGAGGTGCATGAGCTAAGGCGTCAACAAAGAGATAGGCTTTTAGCAAAGGTAAGAAATGATATTTTAGAAAAAAAGGATGAATCTATTGTATTTGAGGGAGGAGAAGATTTTGACTATATTTTACTGGGTGGCCTTGCGTCTATTATTTCCCAGGAAGAAAAGAAACCTACTTTTATGTATAGAAAAATGAAAGAAGAGTGTATTGGGTCAGTGCGTGCTCCTTCAGGGCAAGATACTGTTGAAGCAATGAAGCATTGCAAGGAGTATACTATAACCTATGGAGGACATCCTCAGGCTTCTGGATTTCGAGTAGAGCATAAAAATCTTGAGAAGTTTAAGAGTTGCTTAATAGAATATTTTAAAGAACAAAATGGATAAATTTATTGTTTTTACAGATGGAGGAGCAAGAGGGAATCCGGGTCCAGCGGCTTTGGGCTATGTGATTAAAAATGAGAAGGGAGAAACTCTAAAAGAGCATGGCGAGTATATAGGGGAAAAGACTAATAACGAGGCAGAATATCGAGCACCAATATTTGCTTTAAAGAAAATTAAAGCCTTATGGGGAAAGGAGAAAGCAAAAAAAACAGAGGTTCAGATTTTTTCAGATTCCCAGCTCGTGGTAAGGCAATTTAACAGGGAGTATAAGGTGGAGAATGAAAGTATGCAAAAGTTTTTCCTGGAACTTTGGAATCTTACCATTGATTTTAAGAATGTAACCTTTAGCGCAATTCCAAGAGAGAAGAATAAAGAGGCAGATAGAATGGTGAATCAGGCTCTGGACGCAAAAGGGCATACAAAGCAATTGATATAGAAATTTTTAAAGTATTTGAATGCACAAAGCAATTCTTTTGTTAAAAAAGATACCCAAGGGCAAGGTTGCAACCTATAAAGAGATGGCAAGGGTGTGTAAGACCTCGCCTCGCGCCATAGGGAGAATTATGGGAGGAAACGATCATCCCATAGAATACCCCTGCTATAAGGTGGTGGCGTCTGATGGCAAACTTACAGGATATAGTGCGCCTGGAGGCCTTATAACCAAAGCAAAGCTTTTAAGAAAAGATGGTATTAACTTACAAGAAGGTATTGTGCCTTCCAAATATTTTCATACCTTTGCTAGCTAAATGAATTTATGAAAATTCTTCTCATTGAACCACAAGATCGTCCTTTGCGAAGCATAACAAAGGAGCAAAAAGAGCAGATTTTAAGTTTAAGTTCAGACATTGAGCTTAAAGTTGTTTCAGCTTCCAATAGTAAGGACATTGAAGAACATCTTAAAGACGCAGAGATTGTAGCTGGTATCCCGCGAGCAATTCCTGATTTATCTCTTGTGGGAAAGCTCAGATGGGTTCATTCTTTTTCTGCTGGCATGGATAGAGTCTTGACTCCAGAGCTAGTTGCTTCTCCTGTCCTTGCAAGTAATTCTTCTGGTATTCATGCAACTCCTATTGCAGAGCATATTATTGGGTTTTTATTGATTTTTACCAGACAGTTTTATCAAAGTTTTCGCAATCAGCAAGAAAAGACATGGGAAAGAATCAATGAGTTAACAGAACTTAAGGATAAGACTGTATTGGTGATTGGACTTGGGAAGATTGGGAGTGAAACAGCGCGTCTTGCTTCTTGTTTTAATGCACATGTTATTGCTCTTGATACTCAAGGGAAAGAAAAGCCAAACTTTGTTAAAGAGTTAGGAACAGAAGAACAGTTAATGGAATTTCTTGGGAGAGCAGACTTTGTAGTACTTACATTGCCCCACACTAAAGATACTCATCATTTTATGAATAAAGAACGTCTGGAAGCAATGCAGTCTCATGGCGTATTGGTGAATATTGGGAGAGGGGGAGTGGTAGATGAGCAGGCACTGATTTCTGCCTTAAAAGAACAGCGTATTGCAGGAGCAGCGTTGGATGTCACAGAAGAAGAACCACTACCAAAAGAGAGCCCATTGTGGGAAATGGAAAATGTTATTATCACTCCTCATCATTCTGGCATTTCAGAAAGATATATGGAGCGGGCCATTGATCTTTTTTGCGAAAATCTTAAAGCGTATATAAAAGGAGAGAAGCTCCCCAACCTAGTTGACAAAAGTGCTGGATACTAGCATAATATAAGGGTCCAAGAAGACGAGGTAATCGCTGGGTATTCAATATGTTGAATACCTGGAGGAAAGTCCGAACACTCACTCATTGAGTTCTGCGGGTCAGGGTAATGCCCTGCCAGAGTAATCTGAGAGGTGCGAGCAGAGACGCCGGGATTTGAAAGAAAACCGGCATCCAACAGTGGATGAGTCCTCATGGCAACATGAGGGGTGAAACGGCTAAATCCTGCCTGAGTGCAAGAGCAAACCAGAAGATCTGCGTTTCATGTGGAACTTTTGGCAAGGTAGTTCGCTTGATTCTTTTAAGTAATTAAAAGAACAGATAGATGATTACCGCCCAGTGTAACTGGGAACAGAATTCGGCTTACTGTCTTCTTGGACATTGAAAAGATCACCTCTTAAGGTGGTTTTTTCATGATTTTTAAGGTAGAATAGGGTAAATTATGATTACAAAACTTCTTGGCATTCAGAGTAAGACCATTGGGGCTGCTGCCCTTTTGCTTGCAGGATCTACGCTTGCTTCACGTATATTGGGATTGCTTCGCGATCGATTACTTGCATCTAATTTTGGAGCAGGAGAGGAACTAGACATATATTTTGCTGCTTTTCGTATCCCAGATTTTATCTTTGGTATTTTAATTATGGGAGGCTTCACAGCAGTATTCCTCCCTATTTTTTCTGAATATTTTGAAAAGAGTAAAGATGAGGCGTTTGACATGGTTTCCAACCTCTTAAACGTGCTCTTGGTTTTACTGGCAGGCTTTGCTTTTGTTCTGTTTTTGTTCATGCCCTTTTTTGTTCAGTTTGTAACCCCAGGATTTAGCGGCGAAATGAGGGAAGCGGTAATTCCCTTAGCTCGTTTAATGCTTCTTTCCCCTATACTTCTTGGAATATCTGCGGTTTTCTCCGGAATGCTTCAGTATTTTGGTAAGTTCTTTGTGTATTCTTTAGCTCCAGTACTGTATAACCTCGGGATTATTATAGGTATTATATTTCTTGTACCAACCTTGGGTTTAATTGGTCTTGCATGGGGAGTGGTTCTGGGAGCCGTGCTGCATGTTCTCATTCAACTCTATCCTGTATTTGTGTCTGGGTTTTCTTTTAAACGTATGTTTTCTTTTTCCCATCCGTCTTTGCTTCGCATGGCACGCTTAACTGCCCCGCGCATGGTGGGAGCTGCTGCCTTTCATATAAATCTTGTAGTGATAACAGCTTTGGCGTCTACCTTGGCTGTAGGTTCTATTGCGGTTTTGAGCTTTGCAAATAACTTATATTTTCTTCCTATTGGAGTTATTGGTATTTCTCTTGCTACAGCAGCTTTTCCATTGCTTTCTCGAGCAGCTAGCAGGAAGGATGATGGTGAATTTAAAGAAAGTCTTTTGCGTACTGTACGCACCATATTCTTTTTTATTATTCCAATTTCAGGCTTTATGTTTTTATTGCGCGAGCATATCATTCGTTTGGTTCTGGGAGGAGGAGAGTTTGGATGGCAAGATACCAGACTCACAGCAGCAGTGTTCGGGGCTTTTGCTTTGGGAGTGTTTTATCAAGCCTTGGTTCCATTGTTTGCCCGTGCCTTTTATGCTCTAAAAGATACCAAAACTCCCACATTAATTGGTATTGGTGCGGTGATAAGTAATGTGATTATAGCTCTTGTACTATTATGGGTATTTTCTTTTCCAAATTTTATTGGAACATGGATTATTTCTTTTTTTGGTATAGCAGATATCAAAGACATTAGGGTATTGGCGCTTCCTTTGGCAATTTCTGTATCGGTAACCATTCAAGGATTTTTGCTTGCCCTATTCTTAAAGCGCAAGATTGGTTTGAATATAAGGAAGATTTCAGGGCCCTTAAACAGGATAGGAATTTCAGGACTACTAATGGGTGGTGCTTCTTTTCTTGCACTTAAGGGAGTCTTTCTTTTCTTGCCCTTAGATACATTTTTAAACGTATTACTCCAAGTTATTTTTGTGGTTGTTGTTGGAATTGCAACATATCTTCTGGCAGCAAAAATATTCAAAGTTGAAGAGCTATATCTCCTGCCATTTTTTAAAAAGAAAAAGTAAGAGCATATGGATGGACTGAAAAATATTAGAAATTTCGTTATAATCGCCCATATTGACCATGGCAAGTCTACCTTGGCTGACCGATTTTTGGAGCTAACGCAAACTATTGAAAAAAGAAAGATGAAGGATCAAGTGCTAGATCAAATGGATTTGGAGCGCGAAAAAGGTATTACCATTAAAATGCAGCCCGTAAGAATGAATTACCAAGGATACCTGTTAAACCTTATTGATACCCCAGGGCACGTGGACTTTACCTATGAGGTTTCCCGAGCTCTTGCAGCAGTGGAAGGCGCAATTTTGCTGGTAGATGCAACCAAAGGAGTTCAAGCTCAAACTTTAGCTAATCTTACTCTCGCAAAGAAACAGGGCTTGGTAATTATTCCTGCTGTAAACAAAATAGATTCTCCCTTGGCAAGAGAAGAGGATGTTGCAGCAGAGGTAGCGGCCCTTTTGTCGGTTAAAGAAGATGAAATATTACGCATTTCAGCAAAAGATGGGACTGGAGTTAAAGAGCTTCTTTCTTCAGTCATTGAAAGGGTTCCAGCTCCAACAGGTAAGAGGGAGGCTCCCTTAAGAGCTCTTATCTTTGACTCTTCTTACGACTCTTTTCGTGGTGTTGTGACGTATGTTCGCGTTGTGGATGGGGAAATTAAGGTGAATGATAAAATTTCTTTTTTTGCTACTAATGCAGAAGGGTCAGTAAAAGAGGTAGGATATTTCTTGCCCAGCGAGCATCCTTCAGGTATTCTTTTGGCAGGTGAAATTGGATATGTGGCAACGGGAATTAAAGAATCAGAAAAAGTTCGTATTGGAGATACCATAACCCCACAAAAAACAAAGATAGAGCCTTTGGTTGGGTATGAAAATCCAAAGCCAATGGTGTATGTGAGTTTGTACCCGCAAGACATAGATGACTTTGATGCACTCAAGTCAGCACTATTGGAGCTAAAATTAAATGATCCATCTTTTTCTTTTGAACCAGAAAGCAAGGAAGCATTGGGAAGAGGATTTCGCTGTGGGTTTTTGGGAGTGTTGCATTCTGAAATCATAGCAGAACGGATTCAGCGAGAGTTTGCAATTGAGATTGTTATTTCTCGTCCTTCTGTTGAATTTAAGGTAGTAACAGAAAGGCAAGAAGAACTTTCTGTGAAAACAGCTACCGATTGGCCGGATGGACAAAAGGTTCTTTCAATAAAGGAACCTTGGGCTCATCTTGAGATTATTGTTCCACGGGATTTTTTTCCTCAAGTCACACAATTACTTTTGGCCTTGGGTGGATTTTCAATTGGTGTCACGGACTTGGGAGAAGAGCGTTTACTTGCTTCTTTTGAAGTTCCCTTGCGCCAGGTTATAGCTGATTTGTATGATAAGTTAAAAAGCGTGAGTCAGGGTATGGCTTCTATGGATTATGAGATTTTGGAGATGAGACCAGCTGACTTAGTAAAACTTGAAATATGGACTGCAGGAGAAAACCAGGATGCGCTCTCTGTGATTATTCCAAGAAAAGATACGTATAAGGAAGGGAAGGCTATTGTAGAGAAGTTAAAAAAGATCTTGCCTCCACAGCTCTTTGAAGTTGCTTTGCAAGCGGTTGTTGAGGGCAGAATTCTTGCGCGAGAGACACTAAAAGCCCAGAGAAGAGATGTTACGGGAGCTTTGTATGGAGGAGATGTAACGCGCAAGAAAAAGCTTTTAGAAAAACAAAAGAAAGGGAAAAAGGAGCTTAAGGCAAAGGGCAAAATAAACATTCCTTCCAAGGTATTTTTGGAGCTGTTCCGGAGTTGAAATAGAGGCTACTTTAAGCTAGAATAGGAGATACCCAAAGGGCACGACAAGGGATATGATTAAGCTTCCAGCAATAAGAACTACGAGTATAATCCAGATGACGCGCATGTGTTTTTTTGAACTCATTACTCTATGGTAGCAAAAGTTTCAAGATTTCGCAAAAAGCATGGGAGTTCTACTACAAAGAAAGTATTTGGATGGTCCTTTCTTGTTTTAATCGGCTTACTAGGTTTGTTTCTCATTTTCTATAACGTGCGTATTTATCAAAAAAGAGCTGAGCTTGAAGAGAGAGCAAAGGAACTCCAACTTAAGATAGTAGAGTTAAGCCAGCAAGAAAAAGAATTACAGGAGCAGTTTGAAATAAGTAATACAAAGGAGTATCAGGAAAGAGTATTGCGCGAACAAGGATTGTATCAGAAACCAGGAGAGGAGGTGGTGACTATTGTGCCCTTAAAAGAACCTGAACGAAAAGAACAAAAAGAGAGAATGTGGTGGGATCCTTCAACGTGGTTTAAGTAATGCGGGATTCGTATAGTGGCAGTACGTAACCTTCCCAAGGTTGTGGCGCCGGTTCGATTCCGGTATCCCGCTCAAGCTATGCCGATGTAGCTTAGTGGTAAAGCAATGGTTTCGTAAACCATGGACGGCAGTTCGATTCTGCCCCTCGGCTCCATATGGAAGATATAAAAGCAAAAATTGAAGAATTACAGCAACGCCTCCAGACGCTGGAGGACCGTCTTTGACTTTGGCAACAAGGAACAAAGAATAAATGAAATAAGTAAGTTGCTTGAAGACCCTGAGGTGTGGAAAGATCAAGATAAGGGAGCTGGTCTCTTAAAAGAATCAGCAGAGTTAAAAAAAGAAGTTGCCTTATTGGTAGACTTAAAAAAGAAGATTTCTGATGCAAGAGAATTAATAGAACTGCTCAAGGAGGGTGAAACTAAGGAACTAGAACAACAGGTAGATTCTTTGGAAGATTTACTTACAAAAACAGAACTTCAAGTATTTCTTGCAGGAAAGTATGATAAGGGAAACGCTATTTTGACCATTACTGCTGGAGCAGGAGGTCAGGATGCTCAAGATTGGACAACTATGCTTCATCGAATGTATACAAGGTATGCGGATAAAAAAGAGTGGAAGACAAAAGAGATTTCCTATTCTCAAGGAGAAGCAGGAGCTGATGGGAGGAATGGGACCAAGCAGGTAACTTTTGAAGTAGAAGGGAGGTACGCATATGGACTCTTGCGAAGAGAAGCTGGGGTGCATCGCTTAGTGCGGATTTCTCCTTTTTCCACAAAAGGATTGCGTCATACTTCCTTTGCCTCTTTGGAAGTATTGCCGGTTTTAAAACTTGCAGATGAAAAGGATATTGTAATTGGGCCAGATGACATTAAGGTAGATACCTTTCATTCTTCGGGGCCAGGAGGACAGTATGTGAACAAAAGAGAGACTGCCATTCGTGTTACTCATATTTCAACAGGGATTGTTGTTGCTTCACAGACCCAGCGATCGTTGCAGAAAAATAAGGATAAGGCACTGGAAATGTTAGCAGCAAAGTTGTATGAAAGAAAGAAGGAGGAGGAGCAAAAAGAGATAGCTTCGTTGCGAGGAGAAAGGAAATCTATTGAATGGGGAAGTCAGGTTCGCTCATATGTTCTTCAGCCCTATCAGTTGGTAAAGGATCATCGCACTCAAACAGAAATTGGAAACGTAGAGGCGGTGCTTGATGGAGATTTGGATATATTCATTGAAAGTGAAGTAAAAGTTGCAGCATAATGATACAATTTGAAAAGGTAAGTAAAATCTATCCACCAAACAGCGTAGCCGTGCAAGACGTTTCCTTTACAATTTCGCAAGGAGAGTTTATATCTCTTGTGGGAAAGTCGGGAGCTGGAAAGAGCACTCTCTTAGAACTTTTTTTACGAGAGGAGTTTCCCTCAGAGGGTAGGGTGTTGTTTCAAGGAGATGATGTGCATTTAATTAAAGATTCTCTGGTTCCTGAATTTAGGCGAAAAGTTGGGGCAGTGTTTCAAGACTACAAGCTCTTGCCCAACAAGACTGCCTATGAGAATATTGCTTATATCATGGAAGTCATGGGAGCAGGGGAAGAAGATATTGTGCGGGACGTATCTGAGGTTCTTGAAATTGTGGGATTAATTGAGCGAGCCCATCATTACCCAGCCCAGCTTTCTGGTGGAGAGAAGCAAAGAGTAGCTATAGCGCGAGCTTTAATTCATAGACCAGATGTTATTATTGCAGATGAGCCAACTGGGAATTTAGATCCTTACCATACTCGAGACATCATTAATCTTTTAATAAAGATCAATGAACTTGGCACCACTATTATGCTAGCTACCCATAATAAAGAAGTAATCAATCGCCTTGGGAAAAGAGTGATTACCTTGGACGGAGGAAGACTTATGCGAGATGAAGAGAAAGGTAAGTTTATGATTTAACATGTATATTGCTTTTCAAAGAGTCATGCGATCAGGCTGGGAAAAGTTTGTTCGCGACAAAAGTTCTTCTTCTGCCGCCCTGTTTGTTATGGTCATTGTTATGTCGGTAGCAACGATGCTCTTTTTTCTGCAAGGTGCATCTTCCTTTATGATAGTAAGTCTGGAAGAAAGTGTGGATATTAGCACGTATTTGAAAAACACTGCAACGCAAGAAGAGATAACTTTACTAAAAGAAGAGCTTGAATCTCTACCCGAAGTAAGAGAAGTAACGTATGTTTTGCGAGAGGAAGCCCTGGAAAGTTTTGTTGAGTTGCACAAGGAAGACGAGGTTATCTTGGAATCTTTGGAAATTGTGGGTCAAAATCCCTTGTTAGCTTCCTTGAATATTAAGGCATTTTCGGTTAATCAATATATTGCTATTTCAGAGTTCCTGCAAAACAAGTCGCTTGCCTCTATTATTAGTGGTGTTGATTACTTTGATCGAGCCCCTGTTATTAATCGACTCTCCACCTTAACTGCTGGCATTCAAAATGCGGTATTCTTGATTACCTTATTTGCTGGCCTTATTGCCATATTGGTTGTTTTCAATACCATACGGCTTACGATTTATAGCTCTCGGGATGAAATTGAGATTATGCGTTTGGTTGGAGCTTCCAACTGGTTTATTCGTGGCCCTTTTATTATTCAAGGAGTGATTGTGGGGGTTCTAGCAACCCTTATTACCACCTTAGTATTCTTTCCCTTAACACTGTTTGTGGGAATAAAGCTTCAGGCTTTTGCTCCTGGCTTTGAACTCTTTTCATACTTTGCAAACAATCTGTTTTTAATTGTGTCCTTGCAATTGCTAACAGGAATTGGGCTTGGGGTGGTATCAAGTCTTCTTGCTCTTCGTAGATACTTGAAGGTGTAGTCCCTTTAATCTCTCTGGATTTTTAGGAAGAAATAGATTACCATGTTCATATTGCGGGTTCGTCTAACGGTAGGACTGCGCCCTCTGGAGGCGTATATCCTGGTTCGAATCCAGGACCCGCAGC